>JAOEQC010000014.1 GCA_028388995.1 Ascidiaceihabitans sp.
CAGTCCTGACTTTGAAGAGATCGTTGAAGATTTTGAATTCCTAGAAGATTGGGAAGATCGTTATCGGTTTGTGATCGATATGGGCAAAGCGATGCATCCTTTACCTAATGCGCTTAAGGCACCGGCAACCAAAGTGGACGGGTGTGCAAGTCAAGTATGGCTTCATCCAACGGTTTCAGGCGGCGTATTTACCTTTGACGGCGAAAGCGATGCGATGATCGTGCGCGGCTTGGTTGCGGTTTTGCGCAAGTTATACAACGGTTTGACTCTGGAAGAGGTTTTGGCCGTGGATGCACACGGCGAAATGGCACGACTTGGGTTGAACGATCACTTGTCAGCGCAGCGTTCTAATGGCGTGCGTGCGATGATTGAGCGTATTCGTCTTGTGGCTTCAGCCGGTTAAAGCGCCTTTAAAGTTACTTCTAGATCACCGTATCCAGTGAGGCGGCGTTCAAACGCGAGGCCAAGGGTTTCAGCGGCTGCTTTGGCCTTTTCTGTTAGGGCAGGATCATCTGTTTGGGCTTGATAGACCAGTTTCTCATAGTTCCCAAAATACATGTCGCGCAGTTCTGGGTGACGATCTAGGCCCATCGGTTTGATGATGAAGGCCTCAAACTGGCGGACCAAGAAATCGGTGAGGTAAAAAGCTGTGAATTCACTTTCACTAATCCCAGCAAAGCGTTCATTTCCCTCAAAAAAACTGTAGCAGTGTGGGCCTGCCACCATCTTTACACCCATATTATCGCAGGCGGCTTGCAGCAATCCTCCGGTTCCACAATCAGCGTAGACAACAAAGATTTCGTGGTATGATGCTCGGTGTTTAGCCACAGCCTCGGTCACAGATTCAGTGATCTTTTCGGGATACAGGTGCAGTTTGGCAGGTAAACAGGTCAGGTCCATGTGATCCCAGCGATTTGCCTTTTTCAGGTCCAAGATTTCGCGGGCCAGTGCACCGCAAGCGATCAAAAGGATCCTACCAGAAGACAATTCTGTCAGCCCATTTTCTGTCAGTTCTGCATCAATAATTTGGATCATAGTATCACCTTACGAAAAATGCCTGCCGCGATCTACATCACAACAGGCCCAAATCTAGAAATTGGTCGTGGACCTAAGCAGACAATTGGTTGTGCTTACGGTCCATGAACTCTTTTGCCGTTTCAACGGCCACAGCTGCGTCACGGCAGTATGCGTCGGCGCCGATTGCTTTGCCGAATTCTTCATTCAAGGGTGCACCGCCAACAAGGACAACATAGTCGTCGCGAATGCCTTGTTCGATCATCGTGTCGATCACGACTTTCATATACGGCATCGTGGTTGTGAGTAGGGCAGACATACCAAGGATATCAGGGCCTTCCTCTTCCATCGCTTCAAGGTAGGCCTCGACAGCGTTGTTGATGCCAAGGTCAACAACTTCAAAGCCGGCGCCTTCCATCATCATACCAACAAGGTTTTTACCAATATCGTGGATGTCGCCTTTGACGGTGCCGATAACCATCTTACCAACGCGCGGCGCGCCTGTTTCTGCAAGCAACGGCTTGAGGATGAACATGCCACCCTTCATTGCATTTGCGGCCAACAGAACCTCTGGTACGAACAAGATACCATCGCGGAAATCCGCTCCCACAATTGTCATGCCGCCAACCAGTGCTTTGGTCAAAATGTCATATGGTGCCCAATCGCGTGAAAGCAGGATGTTAACAGCCTCTTCGATCTCTTCTTTGAGGCCGTCGTAAAGGTCGTCAAACATCTGTTGAACCAATTCTTCGTCGTCTAGTTCAGCTAGGATGATATCTGCGTCGTCTGACATGTAAGTGTCCTTTGCAAAAGGTAGGGGCACGCCCAATCGTTGATTAAGTTTTGTCAGAATGTCGCAGCGTGACTTTTCATTTTGCGACATTGGCGATGCTGTGCGCGACCTAGCGCTTGTATTTGATGCTATTTTGACAGAAATAATTGGAAATTCAAACAATAAACTAGACCCGTGATGGTCCGTTTTCTGTCATTAATTTCATGAAGATGGCGCTGATTTACGAACATCGCGATTTCAATTTTGCTGTCCGCCCCCTTGATTGGACGAACAGTGCTTGTCTTTACACAACTCTAGATGTCCTTTTGACGGCTGCGGCGGGTTCTGCGTGGGCCTGGTTCGTTGTCACCAGTTCCGTCTGTTGCAGATGAAAACGCACCTAATTTTGCTGCAATTTCTTCAAGGCTAGGTGCTTGAGCCATTGTGTGTGTGTCCAAAGCTTCGCGCATTGCGCGCAGGTGGTTTGGCATCGTACCACAACACCCGCCGATGATTTTGGCACCACAGGCGCGCGCCATCATCGCATAATCGGCCATCAGTTCTGGTGTGCCGTCGTAGTGAATGTGGCCCTCAACATATTTCGGGATACCAGCATTGCCCTTGGCGACGATTGGAACGTTGCTGCCTTGGGACGCAAAACCCAGAACAGTACGCAACAGATCCGAAGAACCGGTGCCACAGTTTGCGCCAAAAGCGAGTGGCGTGTTTGCGATCTCATCGACCATTTTGACCATATCCGCACTGGTCATGCCCATCATGGTACGTCCTGCGGTATCAAAACTCATGGTGCCAACAAAGTCGATACCAGCCAAAGCAAAGCCTTCGGCGGCCGCACGATATTCTTCGGGGGCGGAAATGGTTTCAACCCATGCCACATCCGCGCCACCTGCCTTTAAGCCTTCGGCGGTTTCGTGAAACATCTCAACCGCAAGGGCGTGTGTGAGTTCACCAACAGGTTCCATGATTTCACCAGTTGGGCCAACAGACCCTGCCACGATAACTTTGCGACCCGCCTGATCAGCAATGTCGCGTGCAATTTCGGCCGATACGCGGCTTAGTTCATGAGCCCGTTTTTCGGCACCGTGCAGGCGCAAGCGCGAGGCATTGGCACCAAAGGAATTGGTCAGGAAAATATCGCTGCCGGCATCAACCGCGCCGCTGTATAATTTGCGGATTTTCGCAGGTTCGTCCGTATTCCACATCTCTGGCGCATCGCCAGACATAAGACCCATGTTGAACAGGTTTGTGCCTGTGGCACCGTCGGCCAACAAAACACCTTTTTCTTCAAGGAGTTGGATTAGAATATTTGTCATGGTTCATGTCCTGCACGTTGGTTTATACGTGCTGTGTCATGAGGCCTGTTTTGAGGCCAGTTCATAATATTCATCAAAATTATGAATTTTTCGAGGTTCTGTGGGCGTGATCGTGTTGGGATTGTGCACTTCACGGGTGATATCTGCTAGTCTAATGGCCAAAGACAAGGGTGTTTGTGCAGCAGCGTAGCGTGGTTCTCATTTTGGGGCGAAGTTAGATTTGAATTGGCGCAGGCTTGTAACCCCAGCCTTGGAAATCGCGCGCCGCGCAGACCAATGGAAAAAACGGCTGCGTGGGTCAGGACAGGCGGATATTGCGGCAAAGCTAAGGCGTTCGATCCCCTGTTCTTTTGCCGCTGTAATTGCGCTGTGGACAAGAGCGTGCATTGTGCCGTCGGGCATTTCTGATGTTTGTCGCATGACATCTAAGCACCATTCATTGCGGCGTTTCTGAAAGGTGACAAAAGCACATTGGCGGCCGTGATGTTCGGCGCATGCTATGAAGTGAGTGGATAGATACCCGATTTCAAAACGCCCCATCGTACCGCCATGCGCAGCGCCATGTGTGTTTTGCCAATCCTGGTCGATCTGGTGAAGTGTGGGCCATTCAGTGATTTCATCTGTGTGGATAACGATACCGCTTTTCGTGGCCGCCCGTAGTTTGGGCCGCAATGTGCGCAGAGCTGGTGTGTTGAGTGCAAAATGCTGTGGGGCGATCATCGCATCATCGCATCATCGCATCATCTGACATGTGCATGATGGACCAGTGGTGGCGACGCATTGCAGCGGCATTGCGGCTGTTACATTTATAAACAAGCGGGATTTTACCCAAACTGGCTCCTTAGGTCTTTAGAGTTGATAGCGCGGTGTTCATTCTGCCGGATATTGGGTTAAACAGTGCAGTTATGGTTTGGCCGGTTGGCCAGATGGCGCTGAGACCGTCCAAAGTGGGCAAGATACACCCGCCGTTTTGTGCGATGATCTGAACCTCTGCTTGGTTGTTTTCGGTTGGATGTATGGCTGCCATTTGAGGTTCGCCCGCGCCAGACCTGAAGGGGCCGGTCAGTGCAAAGAGACTGCACAGGTCATGGATTGCATAGTAGACAATGCGGAAAGCTAAGATACTGCCAAACACTTCGCTAGCCGGAAACTGGGGCAGTAACTCCAGCATCATTAATTCAAAGGGCCCAACGCCTTCGGGCGTTGTGGAGAGGAGGGCGGCACCTAGCGCCAACAGGAATATGGGGAGGAACGCGATGAATGAGATGTCGGGACTGATGGAAGTAAGACATAGATAACAGCAGCCATCGCAACCGTATCGACCAAGGTCCAGCTTAGAATAGAAAAGCAACATGAAAGGTTGGGCAACCGGAAGATTAAACGGCTAATGGTCAGGTTTGGCCAACGAAACATGACCGCGATGCCAATTGATAATGTCAGTAAAGCCAACATTGCAGGGGCAAAGGTCCAATCGGGGGAAGGCAACAGGACGCAAACAAGTGCGTTGACGACAGCCAAACACAACATAAATGAGACCGAAACAAAGGCGGACAGTTTAAGCGCCATACCGAACGAAACATCGCGCAAAACCCGCCACCGCACCTATGCGCCAGTGAACAAACCGAAACCTAATGTTTGGGCGATCGCAATTGAAAAGGTTCCTGCGATGCGGGGCTGTCCTTGCGGTACCTGTGTTGCGAAATATTGGTGGACGATGCCAACTTAACGTCCCACAGTCCACAGGCTAATGAGTGTCAATAGAGAGGCCGCAGACCAAGCAGACCAGTGGATCTGTGCCAATTGCTTTGGAAATTTCAGCAACAAATTGCGTCTCAGATGCGGTGATAACAAATACAGGCAGACCGAAAGGATGCTCAGCGGCAAAATCACCCTGAGCAACAACTGACCAATATTTTGTGCTTTGACTCGATGCGTCGTCTTAATTTCACCCACTATAACCTCTCACATAGGTTATTTTGGGTGCGTGACCATGTGATTAACTGAATGCCGGTATTCATGGTTCTTAGCTGTAAACTCAAACCTTTAATTTTGTTTTTAGTTAAGCTGTGTCAATCAGCCGTTTCCTAATTTCTGCGTATCTTATCAATATGAGGTCTCTTTTGCACAACCCATGGCGCAATTTATTTCATCAATTCACCCTCTCTGACTGTCCTGGGGGTTAGCTTTGCGAAGTCGGTTGCTTGCGACGCTCATCTGCATGCCTTAAGAGAGCGAAAACTGAGAGGGACTCGGACCCTTTCCTATACTGAAAGGACGCCCATGGCCCGGCGCAATAAAATTTACGAAGGCAAAGCAAAGATCTTATATGAAGGTCCAGAGCCTGGCACGATTGTCCAATACTTTAAGGATGACGCCACTGCCTTTAACGCAGAGAAAAAAGACGTCATTGATGGCAAGGGAGTTCTTAACAACATGTTGTCTGAATACTTCATGAAGGGTTTGACCCAGATTGGTGTTCCAAACCACTTCATCAAACGCCTAAACATGCGTGAGCAATTGTGTAAATCTTGCGAGATTGTGCCGCTTGAGATCATCGTGCGCAACTACGCGGCGGGCACTATGTCCACCCGTCTGGGCATTGATGAGGGCACACAGCTGCCGCGTCCAATCGTTGAGTATTGCTATAAAGATGACAGTCTTGGCGATCCATTGGTCTCTGAAGAGCACATCGCCGCCTTTGGTTGGGCCAGCCAACAAGACATGGAAGACATCCTAAGCCTCGCGTTGCGGGTAAATGACTTCATGTCTGGTGTGATGTTTGCTGTTGGTATCAAACTGGTCGACTTTAAAATCGAAGTAGGTCGCGTTTATGATGGCGACTTCCAGCGTTTGATTGTTGCAGATGAAATCAGCCCAGACAGCTGCCGTTTGTGGGACATGGAAACAGGCCGCAAGCTGGACAAAGATGTGTTCCGCCGAGATCTTGGTAGCCTTGCAGATGCATATACCGAAGTGGCCAACCGTTTGGGCGTGATGCCTAAAACATCCACAACACCGACAAAACCAACCCTGGTCAACTGATCTGGGTTGGTTTTCTAATTTAATCAAACTAAGAAGATAGAGGCGATGGCGCTATGAAGGCTCGAGTACATGTAATGTTGAAGGATGGTGTGTTGGATCCGCAAGGTGAAGCGGTGCGTCATGCTTTGGGTGCAATGGGTTTTGACGGCGTGAACGGCGTTCGTCAGGGCAAAGTCATTGAACTTGATCTTGCCGACGGCACAACAGAAGCCAATGTGAACGAGATGTGCGAAAAGCTGCTCTCGAACATGGTTATTGAATCCTACACGGTGGAGATGTCCTGATGCACGCAGCGGTCGTTGTTTTTCCTGGATCTAACTGTGACCGCGACCTTGCGGTAGCTTTTGAAACGGCGGGTGCCAAAGTGTCTATGGTTTGGCACAAAGACACCAAACTGCCAGACGGCGTTGATATTGTTGGTGTTCCGGGTGGTTTTTCGTTCGGCGACTATCTGCGGTGCGGCGCAATCGCTGCCAACTCACCGATTTGCAATGAGGTGAAAGTCCACGCCGATCGTGGTGGGTATGCCATTGGTATCTGCAACGGTTTTCAGGTTCTTGCTGAAACAGGTGTTTTACCTGGCGCTTTGCTGCGCAATGCGGGCCTTAAATACATCTGTAAGACAGTTGGCTTGAATGTTGTGACGTCGCAATGTGTCTATACCGAAGGGTATTCTGCAGGCGGTGTTATCGACATTCCAATCGCGCACCACGATGGCAACTACTTTGCAGACGACGAGACAATAGCGCGTTTGCAAGGTGAAGATCGCGTTGCATTTACGTACACTGACAACCCAAACGGGGCCAAAAGCGACATTGCGGGCATTCTATCTGCCAACAAACGCGTCCTCGGCATGATGCCACACCCTGAGCGCGCAGCTGATCCGGGCCACGGGGGCACAGACGGACAGGCGCTGTTCCGCGCATTGTCTGGCATTCTAACACCAGCGTGACTTGAGCCGCGCCAACCTTCAGTCTAGGTTGGCGCGATGAAAAACGCGCGCGTCTTCAGCCAAAATAAAGCGATGAGTTGGCGTGTCCGGCTGTCTTTAGTGTTACTGCTTATTCTAGCAGTAGTGATTGTTTCGGTGACTAATAGCCTTCTATCGGACCGTTTCACGGAAACCACCCGAAATCGAGCCGAACTACGATTGGCGCTATATTCCGGTAACCTGTTGTCCGAATTGCGCCAGAACGCGATTGTGCCACAGCTGTTGGCGCGCGACCCTACATTGATCGGTGCGCTTAATTCTGGAGACTACTCCCAATCAACACAGCGTTTGATTTCCTTCGTTGAGGAAATTGGGGCGGCATCTTTGGTTTTGCTCGACAGCGATGGCCGTACAGTTGCAGCAACGGACCGTAACCGTTTGGGCGAAAGCAATCGAAACACGGCGCACTTCGTGAATGCGCTGCGCGGACAGGGCACAATCTTTACCGTAGAACCACGCGAAGCGGGTGGGTTCATCTTTACTTACTCGCGCCGCGTTCAGTCGGCTGGTGAGGTGCTGGGTGTTATTTCCGTTGAGGTCGATTTGCAAAAATTTGAGCGTGCATGGGCTGGCATTTCAGATGCACTGATTGTGACGGACAGCGAAGGTGTTATCATTTTGGCAACTGAGCCACGCTGGCGTGGACGTATGGAGGCTGAGGCTTTAACCCGCGAAGACCCACAAAGCGCGATTGAACGGGCCATTCGGGCCACATCGGATTGGACGACCTTGCCGCCTGACGCATATATGAAGGGTGAGGCAGTAATGCGCCTCGAGAACCGGATTGCGTTTCGCGGTTGGCGCATGGTGTCATTCACCAGATTCACTTCAGTGCGCGAACGAGTGAATGGCGTTTTGGCCCTAGAAATCATGGGGTTCGCGATTCTGCTGGCCTTTGCCTTTTATTTCCTAAGCCGTCATACCGCGTTTCGTCTGGCGTTGTTCCAACGTGAATCGGTAGAGCTTCGCGCATTGAACCTACGCTTACAGCGGGAAATTGCCGAGCGTGAGAGGGTCCAAGAGACGCTTGCAGTGGCGGAACAAACGTTGAAGCAATCTAGTAAATTAGCCGCCTTGGGCGAGATGTCAGCGGCGGTTAGTCACGAGTTGAACCAGCCGTTGGCGGCGATGAAAACCTATCTAGCTGGTGCGCGTCTTTTGCTAAATCGCAATCGTCCTGATGAAGCGCATTCTGCCTTTGGTCGCATCGATGGTTTGATTGAACGAATGAGCGCGATTACACGCCAGTTAAAATCATATGCCCGCAAAGGTGCTGCAGAGCTAAGCGCAGTAGATATGGGTCCTGCGCTTGCTTCGTCGCTATCAATGATGGAACCGCAGTTGCGTCAGCGTCAGGTCGAAATCACGCGCATAATTCCTGATGAACCCGTCCTTGTAATGGGGGATCGTATGCGCATCGAACAGGTCTTGGTGAACCTGCTGCGCAATGCGCTTGATGCAACCAAACTTGAACGCAATCCACAGGTCGATATCATCCTTGCGGCTGGTGACACCGCAACCCTCACCGTGCGCGACAATGGGCCGGGGATTGAGGACAAGGATCGACTGTTTGAACCATTCTACACTACCAAGCAGGCGGGTGATGGGATCGGGCTGGGCCTTGCCATTTCGTCAGGCATCGTCAACGATTTGGGTGGTCGACTAACGGCACGCAACGGTCAGGCAGGCGGTGCAGTGTTTGAAATGCAGTTGCCGGCATTAGTAGAAGAGCCTTTTGAAGAAGGCATGAGTGAAGAAAATAATACGCACGCTGAAGTATCAGCTGCAGATTGAGGAAGCAAAGTAAAATGAGCCAAGCCATGAAAATCGCCATCGTTGATGACGAACAGGACATGCGCCAGTCGATCAGCCAATGGTTGGCGCTGTCGGGCTATGACACAGAAACATTCGCCAGCGCCGAAGATGCGCTGAAGGTTCTTGGGCCAGAGTATCCAGGGATCGTGATCTCGGATATCAAGATGCCGGGCATGGATGGCATGCAGTTCCTTAAGAAACTGATGGGCAACGACTCGGCACTTCCTGTGATTATGATGACAGGTCATGGTGATGTACCGATGGCCGTTGAGGCGATGCGCGTCGGTGCTTTTGATTTCTTGGAGAAGCCATTTAACCCTGACCGCATTAGCGAACTGGTTAAAAAAGCCACGGCATTACGTCGTTTGGTTATGGATAATCGTATTTTGCGTCGTGAATTGTCTGACGGCGGCCAGTTGATGAAAAAGCTGATTGGCGGATCACCTGTCATGGAACGTTTGCGCGAGGAAATCCTAGATTTGGGGCAGGCCGACGGCCATGTTTTGATCGACGGTGAAACAGGGACGGGTAAAACGCTGGTTGCGCACGCGTTGCATGCTGTTGGCAGCCGTGCAGGTAAGAAGTTTGTATTGGTCAGTTGTTCTGCGCTGGAAGACGAGGCGTTAACCAAACGCTTGTTTGGTCCAATGCAGCCAGAAGATGGTCAGTTGCCAGCAATCGAAGAGGCACGCGGCGGAACGCTGGTGCTTGAAGATATCGAAGCGCTGTCTGAAGCCACACAAGCACGCCTGTTAAGCGTGATCAATGAGCAGGGCACGCCCTCTGAAACGCGTATCGTCGCGATTTGCAATCTGCAAGAGGCAGGGCGTACCTGTGAGGACGCTTTGAGGTCGGATCTTTTCTATCGTCTTGCTGCCTTACGCATTATTGTACCACCGTTGCGTCAGCGCGGTGAAGATATTTTGACGTTGTTCACCCGTTTGGGCGATCAATTCGCGGATGAATACGGTTGTGGTTCTCCTAAGGTTTCGGCCCAAGAAGCTGCACAGCTTTTGCAGGCTCCTTGGCCGGGCAACATACGCCAGTTGATCAACATGGCGGAACGTGCGGTTCTTCAATCGCGCCGTGGTTCGGGCAGCATCGCATCGTTGCTGATGTCTGATCACGAGGAAATGCAGCCGGTCATGACGACTGAGGGTAAGCCGCTGAAAGAATATGTTGAAGCGTTTGAGCGTATGTTGATCGATAACACTATGCGCCGTCACAAGGGATCTATCGCTTCAGTAATGGATGAGTTGTGCCTGCCACGGCGGACTCTGAATGAAAAAATGGCCAAGTATGGCCTGCAACGCTCTGATTACCTCAAGTAGAAAGCTGAATATGAATGCAGGGATCAGTTGGTCCCTGCCTTATATCGCGTAGAAGCGCCAATTTCCCAACATGTTGATGATTTTATTGCCAATTGCGCAAGCCTCGGAAGATTGTCCATTGTATTTGGGTCCTAAAAGTCATTATCTAGGGGTAAGAGATACTTACCTTTATTGTGTAATCCTCTTTTTGAGTTTCGCTGTTGTGGACATTGGCTGGCTAAAATGACCGCCACGTTCATGCAGACCGATTGGGCCCTAAAAGGGCTGAGAGAACGCTGCCATCTTGGAACACCAATTTGCGGCACTTAATGGATGCGCGGGCGGCTATTGTTGCCGCGTGTCGGAGAAGAATGCGATGACGCGCGCGATAGCATTTTGCATCACAGCAGACGGGCTTTTGGCCTGGTTTTGCCGTGCGTCCATGATCGCCCTGACAAGACACATTCCCAAAACGACGGCCCCTCCGGGTGCTGCCGTTCTTGCGTTGTGCAAACGGATAATATGCCTAAGAAAATGCTTATCGATGCCACCCACGCGGAAGAGACCCGTGTTGTTGTGGTTGATGGAAACAAAGTTGAGGAATTTGACTTTGAATCCGAAAATAGACGCCAAATTGCTGGCAATATCTATCTAGCCAAAGTTACACGCGTTGAGCCGTCACTTCAGGCTGCCTTTGTTGATTATGGTGGAAACCGCCATGGTTTCTTGGCCTTCAGTGAAATCCATCCTGATTATTATCAGATCCCTGTCGCGGACCGTGAGGCCTTGATAGAGGAAGAACGTGCGTATGCCGAAGCGCAAAAAGCACGTGAAGATGAAGATGATAAACCAAAGAAACCACGCCGTTCGCGTTCGCGTACTCGCGCTGCAAAAGTTTCTAGTGACGATGCTGTCATTTCCACCGAAGTTGAAATCGACGGTATGGAAACGATTGACCTATCAGCGGATGATGCAGTTGAGGGTTTAGACGCTGAAACTGTTACAGACGTACCTGTTGTTGAAGCAGAGGCTGTTGCTGTTGAAGTAGCTGAAGAAACTGTTGTCGAAGCTGTGGTTGAAGAAGCCACGTTTGAGGACACGACTTCGGAAGAGCCAGCTGTTGAGGCGACGGAAGATCCTACGATGGGTGGCGAGGCTGATGACGCTGAGGGTGAAGACTCCAAAGGTTCTAATGCATCCTCAAAAGATGACAGTATCGAGTCTGTAGCAGACGAAGACGACAGAGATGACATTCGCCCAGTGCGCAAGCCGCGTGCACGCCGTTACAAAATCCAAGAAGTTATTAAAGTTCGCCAAATCCTGTTGATCCAAGTGGTCAAAGAGGAACGCGGCAACAAGGGCGCAGCCCTTACAACATACCTATCCTTGGCAGGTCGCTATTGCGTCTTGATGCCAAACACGGCTCGTGGCGGCGGCATCAGCCGCAAGATCACCAACGCAGCAGACCGTAAGAAACTAAAAGAGATCGCAAACGAGATCGAAGTGCCAGAAGGCGCAGGTCTGATTGTTCGTACTGCTGGCGCCAAACGCACCAAGGCCGAGATCATGCGTGACTATGAATACCTGCAACGCATGTGGGAGCAGATCCGCGAGCTGACTTTGAAATCTATCGCACCGGCGAAGATCTATGAGGAAGGCGACCTGATCAAACGTTCTATCCGTGATTTGTATAACGGTGAGATCGACGAAGTGTTTGTTGAAGGTGAGCGCGGTTACCGCATCGCCAAAGACTTTATGAAAATGATCATGCCGTCACACGCCAAAAACGTGAAACGCTATGAAGACACGTTGCCATTGTTCGCCCGCTTCCAAGTTGAAAGCTACCTGTCTGGGATGTTTAACCCGACTGTGCAGCTGAAATCTGGTGGTTACATCGTGATCGGTATCACCGAGGCGTTGGTTGCTGTGGATGTGAACTCGGGCCGTTCAACCAAAGAGGGGTCCATCGAGGACACCGCTGTGAAGACCAACCTTGAAGCTGCTGAAGAAGTGGCCCGCCAGTTGCGTTTGCGTGACCTTGCTGGTTTGATAGTCATCGACTTTATCGACATGGACGAGCGTAAGAACAACGCAGCCGTTGAAAAACGGATGAAAGATAAGCTGAAGACAGATCGCGCCCGCATTCAAGTTAGCCGTATCTCTGGCTTTGGCCTGATGGAAATGTCGCGTCAGCGTCTACGTCCTGGCATGATTGAGGCGACCACACAGCCTTGCCCATCTTGCCACGGCACTGGTTTGATCCGCTCTGACGACAATCTTGGTCTGTCTATTCTGCGCCAGATTGAGGAAGAGGGCACACGCCGTCGTACACGTGAAGTGTTGGTCCGTTGCCCAGTGGGGATCGCCAACTTCTTGATGAACCAAAAACGTGACCACATCGCGCATATCGAAGTGCGCTATGGAATGTCTGTTTGCATCGAAGCGGATCCATCGTTGGTCACGCCTGATTTCACGATCGAAAAGTTCAAAACTGCAACACGCGCGTTGCCTGTTGCGCATGCTGCATTTGTAGCGCCTGACACCTCGGTTATGGACAAGATTGACGAAGCTGATGCGTTGGCTGCGGATGTCGCCGCAGCTGCGGATATCGCGGCTGATGCAGGTGAAGTAGTCGTTACCATTGATCAATCAGTAGTGGCTCCTGTTGCGACCGATGAAGATGGTGAGGGCAAACCCAAACGTCGTCGTCGTCGACGACGTCGACGCAAATCAAACGGTGATGAAGCTGCGGCAAACGGCGAAAACGTTGAAGAAGGCGCATCTAATGATGCTGCTGCTCCGGCTGTTGCCGCTGAGGATGATGCAAACGTTGAAGCATCTGCTGAAGCTGTAAGTGAAGAAACTGTAGCTGAAGATGCACCCGTGGCGGAAGCAGCTGAAGAAAAACCAGCCAAGCCAAAGCGCAAACGAGCGCTGCGCGCTAAGAAAGTAAAAGAAGAAGCATCTACTGATGAGGCTGTTGCAACTGAAGCTGCGGCTGAAGCACCTTCCAAGGAAGCAGTCGCTACCGAAGAAGAACCAAAGCCAAAACCAAAGCGCGTCCGCAAATCACGCGCCAAGGTAAAGGTTGCTGTAGTTGAAGAAGCACAAGAATCTGCGCCTGAAACGGTTGTTGCTGCGCCAGTTGTTGAAGCACCAGCGCCCGTTGCTGAGCCAGTACCAGCACCTGCGCCGGTTGCAGAGGTTGCACCACAAGAACCAGCCAAGCCTAAGCGCCGTGGTTGGTGGTCACTTGGTAAATAGGCCAAGCACATAGTCACAGATTAGGGCGGTCCTTCGGGATCGCTTTTTTCTTTTGTATTAGCTGGATTTGCGGATCACATAGGTCTGATCGTTGCCATTGGCCTCACTGGATACCAATTCATGTCCAGCTGCCATGCAAAAATGTGGGACATCAATCACTGCTGCAGGATCGTCTGCGATCATTGTTAGCGTTTCACCTACTGCAATCGCCTGTAGGCGCTTGCGTGCTTTGAGGACGGGAAGAGGGCATAGAAGCCCGCGTGCGTCGAGATGTGTTTTTTTATTGCTCATACCAGCCAGATAGGGCGATTGTTTCAACCTGTCCACAATGATGTGACCGATCTTTAGGTGACGCGCCTGTTCAATTGACATATGGCGAGCTCATGTTTGGAATTGATATCTTTGATGCAGGCCTGATCCCTGCAATGTCTGTGGCCCTGATTGCTGGCATCGTCAGCTTTCTGTCGCCCTGTGTTTTGCCGATTGTGCCACCATATTTAGCATACATGAGCGGCGTAAGCATCAATGAGATGAACGACGAAGCCAAGGGGCGCCGCAAGGCCATCACGGCAGCGCTGTTTTTTGTCATGGGACTAAGCACTGTCTTTATATTGCTGGGATTTGCCGCGTCAGCTTTTGGTGCATTTTTTCTGCAAAATCAGGTGCTTTTCGGACAAATCGCAGGTGTCACGATCATTGTTTTTGGTCTGCACTTTGTTGGTATTTTTCGCATTCCATTTCTTGATCAAGAGGCGCGGTTAGACGCGGGTGACAAGGGTGGTTCATTCTTTGGGGCCTATGTTCTTGGTCTTGCATTCGCTTTTGGCTGGACGCCCTGCATTGGTCCGCAACTGGGTGCAATTCTAGCCCTGGCTGCGTCTGAGGGATCAGTTGCACGTGGGACGCTATTGCTGGGTATTTATGCAATTGGTTTAGGCGTTCCGTTTCTGTTGGCGGCATTGTTCATCAGCCGTGCAATGGGCGTGATGAACCGTATCAAACGTCATATGAAGACGATCGAGCGTGTGATGGGCGGCTTATTGATCATTGTGGGCTTGGCCCTATTGTTCAATCGGTTCTCAACCTTCTCATTCTGGCTTTTGGAAACCTTTCCGTTTTTTGCAAAACTTGGCTGATTGATCTGTTTCAAACGCCTTACTCTTGTCAAAAACCCGCGTTAGGGTGTTTGTGATTAAAGGGTGCGGATATGAGCAGTGACATCCAAAATACGGTCAAAACGCGTTGGGTGTTCTACATTCCGGGGTATGATCCGCTTCACACGCGCCGATATCGCGAGTTGTACCGCACTGAGGGCGCCGCGCAGGCAGCTATTTCAAACTATCAGCTAACGCTTAGCCCCAAACAGGGTGGTTGCAATTATGGCTGGCAGGTCGACAGCGTCATTGATGGTGGTGCGGTTCATGTCGACGCTGAGATGCTGGTTTAGTCTGACATCGTTCGTGACAGCATGGCCAATTCGATTGCTGCGACCTACTGGCAACTTGTTCGCACGGCATGGATTTACATCACGACAGGTGCATTGTGGCGGTTGATGAAGTCGCGCAAAGGCCCCGTGATCGCAGCGCTTTACCCTGTTGGAATGCTGTTGGTTCAGCTGCTTCTGGCGTGTCTGGTATTTTATGTGGCGTTGCAAAGGCGTGCGATTGTAGGAAACGGCGATTTGCGGGCCAGTGACTGTCTGGCCCCGTTGATTGACGCAGATGATCATAGCGAGCCTCATCGGTGGCTGTATTGCGTTTTGGGCCGTGTTGTGCTAAATCAAAGCTAAGAATTCCAATTTTTTGCCTATTACCGGATGCATGATTACGCATATTCCGCAAAGACGCGCGGTGCCAATCTGCCCGAACTTGAAGTTCGTGTGGCGACATTCCAGTCCGAAATCGCAGCGGCAATGGATAACGTTGTGGATGAAGTGTTGGTTGTCGGACATTCTTCCGGTGCGCATTTGGGCGTGTCCATCCTGTCTGATCTGATCCGTTCGGATGGTGTGTCTAAAAAATGGGCCAAAGCTTTCGTTTTTATCGTTGGGGCAGGTGGTGCCGATGGTGTCCTTCTTGCCCAAGGCCTATCGCTTGCGCGCCGCCATTCAGTTTTTATCAACCCAAGGGAACATAACATGGGTTGATGTCACAGCGCCCGGTGATGGCTGTGCCTTTGCCTTGTGCAATCCTGTATCAGTGTCGGGTGTGGGAACAGGTGCCAAACGCTGGCCATTGGTTTTCTCAGCGGTCTTCACCCAAGCGCTGAGCCCAGCATGTTGGAAAGAACTGCGCTGGAAGTTCTTTTGGCTGCATTTCCGATATATGTGCGCCTTTGATCGCCCACGTGATTACGATTATTTTCAGATTACAGCGGGCCCACAAACGCTGGGTGATCGCTATGCCAATCGTCCGGCGTCAAAATTAAGGATAGATTACTCAGTTTCTAAATACACATCGGTGGCCTAATGGCTGATCTTCCGCCAAAACCGTAAAGCCGCCCAAACAAGGTGTCATTGTTGCATTAAATGCGCTTGTTTCGCCAAGATATTCCATCGGCGCAACCTGCACGCTTATACCGCGCATGGATGGCAGAGTTTCGTACGCCGTTTTTTCGCAGTTACATGATCAATCAGCCTGAGCTGATTAAAACTATTTTGAAAGATCGCCCGGATGATTTCCCCAAATCTAATTGCATTGGGGAGGGGTTGTGCCCCTTGCTGGAAAACTCGGTCTCTCTGACTAATGGCGAGACGTGGAAACGTGAGCGCCGCATCATCGATCCTGCGTTTGAGGGTGGGACGCCTACGCGAAACCTATCCAGCGATGTGGGAGGCTGCGGAGGCGGCGGTGGCGCGCCTAAACCAGCGCGCTGGTGATGTGGTGGAGATTGAGGAAGAAACCAGCCACTTGGCTGCTGATGTGATTTTCCGCACGTTATTTTCATTTCCGATAGAACATAAAATTGCGCGTGATGTGTTTTACGAATTCCGCATTTATCAGCGTAGCCAAACGATCCTGAACAATGCAGCCTTCCCGCCATTGCCCAAATGGATGTCGCGCCTGTTTCGCCGTGATACAAAAGTCAGTGCGCGCAAGATCAGCGCGTTGATCACACAGCTGACGACAGAGCGTATGAATGCGATAAACACGGGCACTGCAGCCGATGATCTGGCGGCCAAGATCATGACAACTGCGGATTCTGAAACGGGTGAGACGTTTGATACTGAGGAGATGGTGGATCAGGTCGCGATCTTCTTTCTTGCAGGTCATGAAATCAGTGCTTCGGCCTTGGCGTGGGCTTTGTATTTGATGGCGCGTTTTCCTGAATGGCAGGAAAAGGTGGCCGATGAGGCGCAGGTTTTGACGTCTGACCAATTTGGGTTGATTTCTAAGCTGCGGGTTTCACGCGATGTGTTTCGCGAAACCTTACGACTGTATCGACCCGTTCCGATGATTGTGCGCGAAGCTTCCTGTCCTGAGCAGTTTCGAGATCGTGAAGTAAAGGTTGGCAGCCAAGCTGTGATCAGCCCGTGGCATCTGCATCGCCATGAGCGTCTTTGGGACAATCCAGATGGATTTGATCCAACACGGTGGGGTACGGAGAATGGTAGGAAGTGTCAGTGCGATGCCTACATTCTGTTTTCAGCAAGGAGTCGTGTTTGCACGGGGACAGGTTTGCCATGGTTGAAGGGGTTTTGATCCTGTCGCGCATTTTGCGGGATTTCCGAGTCGAATTGGTGGATGAAGAACCACCTGTTCAGGTGGCACATTTGACCGTTAGATCGCGCGATGGTATCCTTTTGAGCATTGTCCGTCGCTAACATTAGAAATGTCTGTCGCTAACATGTACCAATGATTTTGCGCCTGTCTTAGGGGTACTTGATGAAAGTATCACTTACGGAGGCGTATTAGATGTTGGATCAAGTTACACAAATTACAAGCGGCGCAGGGTTTATTGCAGCCTTGGACCAATCAGGCGGGTCTACACCAAAGGCACTTGGTCGTTACGGTGTTGATGTATCAGCCTACGGCTCAGAGGAAGAGATGTTTGCCGAAGTTCAGCGCATGCGCGAACGCATCATCCTTGCCCCAGATTTTGACAACAACAAAGTCATCGGTGCGATCCTGTTTGAACGCACGATGGATGAGACAATCGCTGGCAAGCCTGTTGCGCACTACCTTTGGGAAGACACTGGTGTCGTTCCGTTCTTGAAGATCGATAAGGGTCTTGAGGATGAAGCCAACGGCGTTCAGTTGATGAAAGAAATGCCAGAGCTTGAGGCCACATTGGCCAGGGCAAAAGCGGCAGGTATCTTTGGGACAAAAGAACGTTCTTTCATTAGGTCAGCCAACCATGCGGGCATCGTAAAAGTCGTTTTCCAGCATTTCGAGATTGCACAAATGGTGATCGCTGCAGGTTTGGTTCCAATTATTGAGCCAGAAGTCGATATCCATGCTACGGACAAGGCTGAGGCCGAAGACATTTTGCGGGCTGCATTGTTTGCAGAGCTGGCGCTATTGCCAAAAGGTCAACAAGTGATGCTGAAGCTTACGATCCCTGAGAATGCTGGTCAGTATGACGAGCTTGCGGATCATTCAGCAGTTATGCGGGTTGTTGCTTTGTCTGGTGGTTACTCGACGGACGAAGCAACTACACGATTGTCGCGCAACAGCAAGATGATCGCTAGCTTTTCACGTGCGCTGACCCAAGGGTTGCAACGTGATATGTCGGATACAGAATTTGACACGGCTTTGGCTGCAAATATCGACAAGATCTATAAAGCCTCAGCT
Source organism: Ascidiaceihabitans sp. (assembly GCA_028388995.1). Lineage (GTDB taxonomy): Bacteria > Pseudomonadota > Alphaproteobacteria > Rhodobacterales > Rhodobacteraceae > Ascidiaceihabitans. Next base: position 18,336 of record JAOEQC010000014.1, read on the forward strand.
TAATTCCTAAGGCTTTTGATCACGCTCGGCCTTGATCGCCGCAAGTACATAAAGGCGGATCGCAGAGGCTAAGCCAATATCTGCGGTTCGGTTTACATCAATTTCTGCTGCCAGTGCATTGATAGGAATTGATTTCTCTGTCGACATGCGCCGAAATTCCGCCCAAAAATCATCCTCTAGTGAAACCGATGTTCGGTGTCCCTTAAGGGTGAGTGAGCGTTTGACAGGTCTTCCGCTCATGACTTTGATGTATCTAGTTTATGGCCATCCAACAGGCGCACAACGTTGTTGGTTGTTTGCGCCTGTTGGTCTTTTTCTGCTTTGGTCCGCCCGAACTTAGCCGCGTTGGCATCGGCTTGGGTCTGTTTTCCGACCCGTGCCTTTGCCTTGCGAAACTTGTTCAGGTTGACCGGTTCGCTCATTTTGGGCCGATCATGTTTTCTGGACGTACAACCCGCTCGAATGTTTCGGCGTCCACAAAGTCAAGGGCGATTGCCTCTTCCTTAAGGGTAGTGCCGTTTTTGTGGGCTGTTTTTGCAACCTTGGTTGCGTTGTCATAGCCGATTTCAGGGGCCAATGCGGTCACCAACATCAGGCTTTCGCGCATCAGGCGTTCAATACGATCTGGGTCAGCTTGCAAATCAACCATTAGGTTGTCGGTGAATGCAGAGGACGCATCGCCCAACAACTGCATGGATTGCAGAACGTTGTAGGACATCATTGGCTTGTAAACGTTCAACTCGAAATGGCCCTGTGAGCCTGCGAAACCAACAGCTGCATCATTGCCCATGACGTGGATACATACCTGCGTCAGTGCTTCGCACTGTGTCGGGTTTACTTTTCCCGGCATGATGGATGAGCCCGGTTCGTTTTCTGGCAATACCAGTTCGCCCAAACCACAACGTGGGCCAGAGCCCAAAAGACGGATGTCGTTGGCGATTTTGAACAAGGACGCAGCAACGGTTTTCAGCGCACCAGAGATTTCGACCATTGCATCATGTGCCGCCAAAGCCTCAAATTTGTTTGGGGCTGTCACGAAGGGCAGGCCAGTGATTTCAGCCATGTTGGCCGCGACCATAACATCCCAACCTTTTAGGGTGTTCAGGCCTGTGCCAACGGCTGTGCCGCCTTGTGCCAGTTCATAAATGCGGCCCAATGCGTCGTTCACGCGGCGGATGCCCATGGCCACCTGATGCGTGTAGCCTGAGAACTCTTGGCTCAGCGTCAGCGGTGTTGCGTCTTGGGTGTGGGTACGGCCGATTTTGATGATGCCATCGAATTGAACCACTTTTGCCTGCAAAGCTGCATGCAATTTTTCAAGGCCTGGAAGCAACACGTCGCGCGCCATCATGGCTGCAGAGATGTGCATTGCTGTTGGGAATGTATCGTTTGAAGATTGACCCATGTTGCAGTGATCGTTTGGGTGCACTGGATCTTTGGAACCGATCACGCCGCCAAGCAATTCAATTGCGCGGTTCGCGATGACCTCGTTTGAGTTCATGTTGGATTGTGTGCCGGAACCTGTTTGCCAAACAACCAATGGGAAGTTGTCGTCGAATTTACCGTCAATGACTTCGCCAGCGGCTTCAACAATTGCGTTGCCCAGCTTTGGGTCAAGCGACCCTTGGGTCATGTTGGCTTGTGCGCAGGCTTTCTTGATCACGCCAAGTGCGCGGACGATGGCGATGGGTTGTTTTTCCCAGCCAATTGGAAAGTTGATAATAGAGCGCTGGGTTTGCGCACCCCAATACTTGTCCGAAGGGACTTCTAGTGGGCCAAAGCTATCGGTTTCTGTGCGGGTGTTTGTCATTTGGGCGCTCCTGTCGCGAATACGTTGCAAAGCGTTTACCGCTACAAACCCTAACAGGCAATTGGAGTCAGTGCGCTAACACGCTCTATTTGCGGAAGCTATCCAAGGATACGACTTCTGCTGCTTTCGGGGCTTCATCGTCTGTGTCATCTTCTTGAAGCACAGATGGTTTAGGTTCAGGCATTTGAACAGGCTCACTGTCGCCAAGCTCTTCGATCGATACGCCATCGAACTCGACGTCTTCATCGTCAGCCGCTTCAAAGCGCAAACCAAATTCAACGGATGGGTCGACGAAAGTTTTGATCGCGTCGTATGGAACAAACAACGGCTCTGGCGCATCGCCAAAGTTCAAGCGAATGCCAAAGCCATCTTCGCCAACTTCAAGGCGATCAAACCAGTGTTGCATCACAACGGTCATCTCCTCTGGATAACGATCGGACAACCAATCTGCCAATTCGGCATCAGGATGTGTAGTTCGAAATGTAATGAAGAAGTGGTGCGAGCCGGGGAGTCCATTGGCCTGCACGTCCGTTAGAACGCGTTTGATAAGGCTGCGCATCGCGTCGTGCATCAAATTGCCGTAGTCGATGGTGTCGCTCATGGCGGATCCCCTTGTCTTAATTGCTCTAATCATACCTTTTTTCACGGGAGTGAAAAGAGGGCAGCGCAAATTGACACTGTTTTACAATAGCGACAGCCCCATACCGGCGATTGCCATCAGACCCATTGTCGTGACTAACCCCAATTTGAAAGGAAATATCAGTATGGCTGCAACACCTGTCAGGACAGCGGCGATGGCGTTGATGGATGAAATCAAAGGAAGAGGCATCGCGCCCCAATTGTTCACTTGATCGAATATAACATGCAAGGCAAACCAGATTGAAAGGTTTAGGATAACACCAACAACAGCGGCGGTAATGGCGCTAAGGGCTGCTGACAATCTTGGGCGTGATGTCAGGGTTTCGATGTAGGGGCCGGCTGCGAAAATCCACAAGAAGCAGGGGATGAACGTCACCCAAAGTGCCAAGAGGCCAGCCGCAATTGCAAGGCCAATGCCGCCATTTGCTGCCCCCGCAAGGATCGCGACAAATTCAGTTACCAAGATCAATGGCCCCGGTGTGGTCTCAGCCAATCCAAGCGCGTCGATCATTTGGCCTGATGTCACCCAGCCGTAATCTTGGACGACGGTTTGGCTCATGTATGCCAACACAGCATATGCACCGCCAAAGGTGACCACTGCCAGTTTGGAAAAGAACAGTCCCAATTGGATTAAGAAGTCAGCTTGTAACAGCCATAGAATGAGCATCGGTGCGGCCCACAGTGCAGACCAGATCAAAACAGTACGCAACGTCTGACCTGCAGGGATGTGGACGGGTGCGGTTGTTGCGCTGTCGGCTTTGCTAGTGACGTACCCATAAATAGCAGCAACAGCGATGATCAGAGGGAAAGGTAATCCAAATGCAAACAAGGCGACAAAGGCCAATCCTGCTAAGACCCAAGCAGCATTCGTGCCTAAGGCTTTATTCCCAAGTCTTAGAAGTGCTTGTAGCACAACGATAATTACCGCGGCCTTGATGCCCACAAACGCCGCTTGCACAAGGGGCACTTGGCCACAAGAGATATAGGCGAAGGCCAGTACAAAGATGACCAATGCGCCGGGCACAACGAACAGTAGGCCCGCCAGTAACCCGCCAAACACACCTCGAATGCGCCAACCCGCATAGGTCGCCAATTGCATCGCTTCAGGGCCGGGCAACAACATGCAAAGTGATAGGGCACGCAGGAACTGATCGTCGGTCAGCCAACGGCGGCGTTCGACAAGCTCTTCATGCATGATTGCGATTTGGGCCGCCGGACCGCCAAAAGACAGCAATCCAATGCGCCCAAAGGCACGCAACATATCTGGTAAGGTTTGCGTGCTCATGATGGTTTTCCTGTTGGCCAAGTGTGGCGTTCTTCGGTCCCATCACGCGCCCACCGATATAGGACGTCATACAGGTGCATGCCTGCCTCAAGCTGTTCCAGATAGTCACGGTATTGGCGTGATAAGCCCACTGACAATGCCAACAGACCTGCAGCCTCTGGCGCAAGGTCATGTTTGTCGGTGTTTGCGGCGCGAACGGCTGTTGATAGGCGATCAAGTGCAGGGGTTCGAAGTTTGAATTCGTCCAACATTGTATCGAAAGTGCACTTGGGGCCAGGGTGGCTCCAAAACGTGTCCTCAATGTCAAACGGGATTGCGTTGTAACACTCTGATACACCGATGACTTGAGCAGATGAGACGAATAAAAAACATGCGTCGTTGTCGACGAAGCGGCGGACCAGCCAAGGAGAGGCGATGCGGTCAATCTTGGGCCGGTGGCGTGTGACCCACAGCGAATGGCCATGTTTCATTGGCGGCAAATTGGCTGAAGGAATGCGGGGGGCTTGGGCCAGACCGCGCCAACCATAGTTGCCACCAGACAGGTATTCAGGCCGCAATCCTGCGCTGCGCAATTGGGCTGCCATGCCTTGGCTTAGCTTGATCCCTTTCTGGCAGATGATGACCGATGGCTGGCCGTTCAGACGGGTTATCAAACCCTGTAAATCAGTGTGGGGATGGCGAAATGCACCTGGAATTAGGTGCGAATCGTCAGCAAAATTAGGGTCAATCGAGATATCAACGATCTGCAGGCAGTCGGGTGTACCGATCAGGCGCAGCAGTTGTTCTGGGGTTATTTTATTTGGAGCAGCCATAGCATGTGTCCTATTCAAGTGGAGACATGCGAACCTTTGGCTTACGCCTCACGGGGTGTTCGCAGACAGACCCCATAGGCGTAAATAACCAGCCAAATGCGTGAGGGTCAATTGCAAATTTTACGGAGGGAGTAAGTGCAGGTTTCTGTTGCCAGGTACCTGCGAACCCCGCCTTAGGTCGCTAAACGTAAGGACTTAAGTTTCAATAGATCCGGTTGCTTACGCAGCCATCGCCATTGGAGCACGATTGTTATTTGCAATTGTACATTTTGGGCCGATACGGTGGCACCCAGCCGAGAAAAAGCTAACCTCTTTAGACGTTTGTCGATCCTATTTCGACCCCATGATCCCCAAATAAAGGATGTTTGGTGGAGTCGCCGGGTACCGCCCCCGGGTCCAATCCGTTTATTACAAGCGCGTTTATTTCCATAGTCCCGAGAGACTAGGTACATGTAGGGGGGCTGCACGGAAATCTCAAGGGGTAAGGTGTGTGAGGGTGATTTTTAGTATTTCCATCGATCGCACATGAAAACCAAATATTATCAAATATTAACGGGCTATAATTGATGTAAAATCAACGTCGGTATTGCGTTGGTATTATATATTTTTTGCGTCGGTGCAGGTATCGGCACCGCCAATCTGTTAACCCACCGAGCGCAGGTTCACCCCAAATTGAGGATCAAAAACACAGCTGCAAGGGCCGCTTCGATTCCGCCAAAAATCAGCACTTTGACCACAGGTGGTTTGTCTAGGATCAGCGACAAAACCCGACCCGTTGCGGCACCCACAAAAGCAAAGCCTATCATGGCGAAGGCGACGGGGTCATCCATCCAAAGGGCGGCCAATCCTGCCGCAACAAACAATCCACCCACAGAGGCGCGCATTTCGGTTAGGCCCATCGTGGATTTGGTTGGCTCTAGATCAAGGGCAGAGGCGGTGTAGCGCGGGGCCACAAATCCGAACAGACCAAAGCCGATGGTAAGGAGGGCGCAGAGGGTGTTGATTGTATCTATCATGGTAAACAGGTAACATGTGGTAGAGAATAGGCAATGGCGGGTTTGTGGGGCTTAGCTGTTGCTCGCGGCTACTGCGCCAAAAGCGGTTTGCGCATTAGACAAAGGTAGCAAACGCGAGCTCTAAAGTTTGTTTGATGATTGCATTTGGAACGCCTTCTCTTTGCATCCGCATAGCACCACAGTTTTGCGCATCGCAAAAAAGGGCTGCAGCGTGGGCTGGGATGTCGGCCTTGAACTCTGCACGTGATTTTGCTCGTTCGATCCACGTTTCGTAGTTTCGAAGTGTTTGGGAACGAAGCATATCAACTTTGTTGCCAGTGATCTCTCCAAGGTTTTCCCTGTGGGCACGCATTGCTACCTGCAAGCATCTACTCGGTATCCCAAGTGTTTGGCGGTCTCGCAAAGTAAACACAATAAATGCCTCGATCTGCTGGGCAAACCCTTCGTTACTGGTCAAAATGTTGTGGAATGGGCCAAGTACCAATTCGCTGTAAAGATCTAGCACTGTGGCCTTCAAACCATCGTCGCTGCGAAATTCACGATAAAGACTAGTTTTGGAAACATCTGCTTCATTGCAGATGTGACTTATCGCTACACGCGTTGGCCCTCCTATCCAATAACTCGTCAGAGCAATCTTCAAAACTCATTGTGCAGCAAAAATTCATAACGGTTCATTTTTTCTAGCCATATTTTTCGACATAAATTTTCCCACCTTAAATGCCAAAATTTGATGAATGCCGCACCAAAATTAATCTCAAGTGTGTTTACATCGAACAATGAAAGCTTATCCGCTCTATTTCATGCTGCCGTTCATAAACGCGGGTCGTTTGTGTTTTTGGATGTAGGTCCATGCGATAAAACGACTTACCTTTTGCCCCTGTGCCATTTCAACAACTTTGAAATCGGCAATTTGCGCTCTTTCAAGGTTGTTCAAAAGCAGTGGTAGGTTGTCTTTTTTCGACACCAATGAGGTAAACCACAGACATTGTTTGGCGAAGGCTTTGCTTTGCTGAATCATGTTAGAAATAAACCAAACTTCACCGCCCGGGCACCAAAGTTCTGTGTTTTGCCCCCCAAAATTAAGGGTCGACGACTTTCCTTCGCCAAGATTGCGCCACTTGCGTTTCATCCCTCTGTTGGCTTCTTCCATTGAGGAATGAAACGGCGGGTTGCACAGAATGACGTGGAACCTGTCGCCGGTTTGGATCGCGCCTTTAAGCGTATCTTCGCGATTGGTTTGCAGTCTGAGTGGAATGTTCAGGGTGTTGCGGTCGCAAATCTGTTTGGCGGATGTGATCGCGACGGGGTCAGTATCGGTGCCCGTAAATTCCCACCCATATTCGCTTTGACCAATCAGCGGATAGACCAAACTGGCACCGGTTCCGATGTCGAGCGCTTTGTATTTTGGCCCACGCGGGATTTGTTTCTTGTTATCGCCTGCAAGCAGATCGGCAAGGCAGTGGATATAGTCCACGCGCCCAGGGATCGGTGGGCACAGTGCGTTTTCAGGGATGTCCCAGTCTTCAACGCCGTAATGTGTTTTGAGGAGCGCCCGATTGAGCATCCTAACCGCCATTGGGTCTTGAAAGCGGATGGTCGTTTGTCCCTTTGGGTTCAGCGTTGTGAAGGCCTCAAGCGCGGGAGTGTTAGCCACCAAGCGCGTGAAATCATATCCTTCGCGGTGCTGATTGCGCGGGTGCAGTGTGGTTTTGGTGGCCATGAGGACGCTTTCCTTGAGGTGGGTGCCTAACCCGCCGATCAGTTCACAGGCTGCGCATAGACGGACTATGCCAGCTGTTTCAAGTCTAAGCTTTATTCTTGCGCTTTTCCATGACGGACTTTGCCAAATTGGTGGTGTAGCTTTCCAGTCCTGCCAATGCGGCGTCGACGCCAGTGGCATTGTTGGCCTCCAGCGCGTCGGCAAGTGCGGTGTGCAGTTCGATGATCTTTGCCCGATCCCGTGCAGAGAAGGTGATCATGTTCATCAAGGGCTGCATGGCCTCAACGGCACCGGCCAACTGATAGCTAAGCACCGGATTGCCAGCGCCATCCACAAGCGCACGGTGAAAGGCCACGTCGGAGGCGCAAAATGCCTCGTCCGTAAGCCCCGGTTGGGATTGGCGGTGGATTTCGGCGCGCATGGTCGCAAGATGATCAGCTGTGCGGCGCATTGCAGATAGGGGCGCGCAAGAGCGTTCAAGGGTGTAGCGCGCCTCGCAGGCGGTTTCGAAGCTGACGGCGTTCATGGACAAGAGCAGTGTAGAGGTGGTGATCTGCTGGGGGTAGGCTTCTTCAAAGCTAAGTTTATTGATGAAAGCGCCGCCTGTTGCGCCGCGTTGTGTGCGGATCAGGGATTGCGCAGCCAGCCGTTTGAGCGCTTCGCGCACGGTGGGGCGTGAGACGTCGAATTGATCTGATAGCTCTGCCTCTGAGGGCAGGCGTTGGTCGACGATCAAGTCGCCCGAGATGATTGCATCACGGATCGATTTGGCGATTTGGGCCGACAGGTCAGCATTGCTGTTTGGATCAATTTTCATATGTCTTACATTTAATGTTTGTCAGTTATTTAATTGTCTGGCATTTAAATGGCAAGACTAGCTTTGAGTCGCCACCAATCGATGAGTTTTGCGATGCCTTACATACTGCGTTCCTCACTATGGTTGTCCTTCTTTGCCGTGATCCTTGGGTCATGGTGGATGATGTATATGATGAGTATGGATATGGGGTTGGACCTATTGGGACGTCCTGACATGATGGCGCAGAAGATGCGTATGATGGATCCGATGATGAGCGGCATGGCGATGACCCGTTTTGGGCCTGTGTTTGCGATGTGGGCGATCATGATGGCGGCGATGATGTTGCCAACGATGGTGCCAACATTACGCAGTTATGAGGACCTGATGGCGTCTGCCGATGGCACACGCGCTGGGTTCGTAGGCGTAATTTTAGGTTATTTCGTGGTTTGGGTGGCGTTCGCGGCTTTGATCGCAGGTGCTCAAATTACGCTGCTTTATGCGGGTATTATCGATCTGCTGGGCATTGCGACATCGCGTTGGATAACCGCTGGTTTGTTGATCGCTGTTGGACTGTTCCAATTCACCCGCGCCAAGGAAATCTGCCACGGCGTTTGCCATTCCCCAATGATGTATTTCCTGGGCCACTGGAAAACTGGATTTGGCGGCGGAGTGCGCATGGGCCTTGGTCTTGGTGCGTTTTGCGTTGGCTGTTGCTGGGGCTTTATGGTCTTGGGCTTTGTCGGCGGTGTCATGAGTTTGCTTTGGATGGGGGCCGCGACCCTGTTCATGGTTCTAGAAAAGTTGCCCCAAATCGGGTATGTTATAACGAAACCAATGGGTGTGGCCCTTATTGCAGGCGGATTGCTTGTGATCGCATCACCTTATTTCATGGGAGGATAAGATGGCTGTAACGCGTCGTAAGGATTCAGATAAGCTGCCTATTAGTCAGCGTATTGATCAACGGATGCCCAACCCGGGTCGCCGTCAAATGACACCGACCAACTGGGCGATCAAAGGCGAGCTGTTCTTGAACTGCTCATGCACCGTGTTTTGCCCATGCGTTGTTTCTTTGGGCGGTCATCCACCCACCGAGGGCCACTGTCATGCATGGATGGCCATCGCAATTGATGAAGGCCACTATGAAGGCGAAGACCTGTCAGGTTTGAATGTCGGTCTGTTGGTCGATATTCCGGGCCGCATGGGCGAGGGGAACTGGAAAGTTGCTGCCTATGTAGATGAGCGCGCAAGCGGCAAAGCCTACAACGGCATTTTGCAAATCTTCAGCGGTGCAGCAGGTGGTACGACTGGTTTGTTCACGATGTTGGTGTCTGAGATTATTGGCGCGGAACGTGCACCAGTTGAGATCACGCGTGAAGGCAATAAACGTGGCATCACCATTGGTCGTAAAATCCAAGGTGAGATTGAGATGCTGACGGGCAAATCCCCGGATCATCCTGTTATGGTGTCTAACTCTAAATATTGGATGGGTCCTGATATCATCGCCGCGAAGGGCCTACGCTCTAAGGTGCGCGACTATGGCCGCGTTTGGGATTTCGACAACATGTCTGCCGAAATTTGTCCAATCGATTGGAAGGGCCCAAAGCCTTAAGTCGTTTTGTTTCAATGGGATGTGGCGGTTGGTTTATGTAAATAGACTGCGCTGCATCTTGTCCTCAGTTCGGAGAAAATCTGATGGCACTTCTTTCCCCTTCACGTCGCCTGCGCCGGACACCGTTTTCTGATGGTGTCGAAGCGGCTGGCGTAAAAGCCTACACCGTTTACAACCACATGCTGTTGCCAACGGTCTTTGAAAGCGTTGAGGCCGATTATCGTCACCTCAAAGACCACGTTCAGGTCTGGGATGTCTCGGTTGAACGTCAGGTCGAATTGCGTGGTCCAGATGCTGGGCGCCTTATGCAGATGCTAACGCCGCGCGATTTGCGCCGTATGTTGCCAGGTCAATGCTATTATGTGCCTATCGTCGACGAGACAGGCGGCATGTTGAACGATCCGGTTTGCCTAAAGCTGGCAGAGGACCGTTGGTGGATTTCTATTGCTGACAGTGACCTGTTGTATTGGGTCAAAGGCATTGCCAACGGTTATCGTTTGGATGTTTTGGTTGACGAGCCTGATGTCAGCCCATTGGCTGTTCAGGGCCCGAAGGCTGAAGACCTTTTGGTGCGTGTGTTTGGTGAACGAATTCGCGACATTCGTTTCTTCCGCTTTGACTGGTTTGACTTTGAAGGCCGCGAGATGGCGATTGCCCGTTCAGGTTATTCCAAGCAGGGTGGTTTTGAAATCTATGTTGAGGGTGGCGATATTGGCATGCCGCTGTGGAATGCTTTGTTTGCGGTCGGTGAAGACTTGAACGTACGTGCGGGTTGCCCAAACTTGATTGAACGGATTGAGGGTGGGTTGTTGTCCTATGGCAATGACATGACAGACGATAACACACCGCATGAATGTGGTTTGGGCCGTTTCTGTGACACGCAGACTGCGATTGGCTGTATTGGTCGTGATGCACTGTTGCGTGTGGCCAAAGAGGGACCTGTGCAGCAGATTCAGCCGATTGAGATTGCAGGACCACCGGTTCCGCCATGTGATCGGTATTGGCAACTTAGGGCCAATGGTAAGAAGGTTGGCAAAGTGACGTCAGCCGCTTGGTCGCCAGATTTTGATGTGAATGTTGCCATTGGTATGGTGCGCATGACCCATTGGGATCCGGGTACTGATCTTGAGGTGGAAACACCGGACGGTATGCGTCCTGCGCTGGTGCGCGAACAATTTTGGATTTGAGTGTTCTTTGAACAATAATGCAGGTTCTTGCCTGCGATGGGAGAGATAGATGTTTAACGCTTTGGTAATGAACAAAGACGAAGAAAGCGGTTTGGCTTCAGCTGCAATTGAGCAGAAGGATGTGGATCAATTGCCTGCGGGTGATGTTGTGGTTGCGGTTGAATACTCAACTGTGAACTACAAGGACGGCTTGTGCCTGAGCGCCAAGGGCGGCGGACTGGTTCGCAACTATCCACACGTTGGCGGTATCGATTTTGCAGGGACTGTCGAAAGCTCTGAAGACCCACGTTACAAAGCGGGCGACAAGGTTATTCTAACCGGTTGGCGCGTTGGTGAAATGCACTGGGGTGGCTACGCCCAAAAGGCACGCGTTAAGGCCGATTGGCTTGTTCCACTGCCTGCAGGTTTGGATACACGTCAGGCGATGGCTGTGGGTACTGCCGGTTTCACAGCGATGTTGTCTGTCATGGCGTTGGAAGATCACGGTATCAAAGACGGTCCCGTTTTGGTCACTGGCGCTGCAGGTGGTGTTGGTTCTGTCGCAACTGCTATCTTGGCCGCGTTGGGTCATGAAGTTGCAGGCGTTACAGGACGTCCAGAAACAGGCGATTACCTGAAATCACTGGGTGCGACGCAGATTGTTGCCCGTGAAGAACTGAACGAGGCGATTAAGCGCCCGATGGAAGCTGAAACATGGGGCGGTTGCGTTGATGCGGTGGGTGGCGAAATGCTGGCACGCGTTTTGGGCCAAATGAAATATGGATCGTCTGTTGCAGCCGTTGGTTTGGCTGGTGGCGCTGCTTTGCCTGCAACCGTCATTCCGTTCTTGTTGCGCGGTGTGAACCTTTTGGGCATCGATTCAGTCATGCAGCCATACGGCAACCGCGTTCGTGCGTGGGGTCGTATTGCCAAAGACCTGCCAATGGATAAACTAGAAGCAATGGTTCAGCCGGCTGTGTTGTCTGATCTACCAGCGCTTGGTGCTGATATCCTCAAAGGCCAAGTAAAAGGCCGTGTTGTTGTAGATGTGAACGCCTGATCAGTTTAAGAGGGTCTTCAATAGATATTGGAGACCCTCATGACTGCTTATGATGACCAGAATATCCTTGCCAAAATCCTGCGTGGTGAGATCCCGAGTTTCAAAGTTTATGAAGACGATGAAACCCTTTGCATCATGGACATTATGCCTCGTTCTGACGGGCATTGTCTGGTGATCCCCAAAACCCCTTGCCGCAACATTCTTGATGCGACTGACGCCCAATTGGCGGCTGTGATGGCGACCGTCAAAAAGGTGGCGAATGCTGCCAAGGTTGCATTTAACGCCGATGGTATCACGCTTCAGCAGTTCAGTGAGTCAGCGGGTGGCCAAGAGATTTTCCACCTACATTTCCACATTCACCCACGTCATGAGGGCGTATCGTTGCGCGGTCCTGGTGTGATGGGCGATATGGATGCGATTAAAGCGCATGGTGTGGCGATTGGAGCGGCTATCATCTGATCCAATAAATGTTTTTCCGCATGGATTAAATTGGTCTTTGGTTCGACAATGTTTACGCTGTCTAGCTTGTTTACGGGTATCTGGGATTACAATCCTCGCATTGCCTGCAATGTCTATGACCGTTTGGAGCCCTGACGGCGACGCAGAAAGCGTGATTTCCAAACTTGCTGGTTGGCAGGGTGGTTGGACCATCTTCTACTGGGCGTGGTTGTTTGCATTCGCTACGTTTGTAGGCTTGTTCTTTGCGCGTATCTCCAAAGGTCGCACTATCCGTGAGTATGTTTTGGACACATGATCGTTTCATCGATCATGTGTCTTGTCTGGTTCACCTTTGCTGGTGGCACTGCAATTGACTTAACATTGAACGGTGGTGCAGGTGATCAAATTACAGATACTGGGCCGTATAGCCAGTTGTTTGCTATTATTAACTTCATGCTTTCACCTGCTTTGGTCACGCTAATGTCTATCGTGATCGTTATGCTATTGTTGACCTACTTGGTGACGTCAGCTGACTCTGCGGTGTTGATCATCAACACGATTGCGGCTGCTGGTGACGAAAGCCCGAAGGGCCGGATCCACATTGTCACTTGGGGTGTAATTCTGACCTTGGTGATCGTGAGCTTGCTTATGATTTCTGGAGACGGCCTTGGTGCCATCAACACTGCGATGATTATCGGGGCGTTTCCGTTCTCAGTTGTTATGGCATTGATGGGTGTGTTGCTGCTAAAGGCGCTTATCTGCGATGGTCTGCGTAAAAATGAAAATAATGGCGGTTAATACGCACTAAAAAATCACCGCTATTTGTGAAGACTTTAAGGCTCTGGTACTTGTGCATCGGGGCTTTTTTCTTATGTTGATTAGGAACGTAGGAGCGCTTTTATGAAACTTGATATCGATTTTGTCCGCAGCCAGTTTCCGGCATTTTCTGAACTATCGCTACAAGGTCAAGCGTTCTTTGAAAACGCGGGTGGATCATACACTTGCGGTGCTGTCATTGATCGACTGACACGATTTTACACCCAGCGCAAAGTACAACCTTACGCGGCCTATGAGGCCAGCCGATTGGGTGGTGAAGAAATGGATGAGGCGCGCGTGCGGATGGCCGCGATCCTTGGTGTTGATACTGATGAGCTTAGCTTTGGACCGTCCACGACCCAAAACACCTATGTTTTAGCCCAAGCGTTTGGTCAGATGATGCAAGCGGGCGAAGCGATTATTGTGACTAATCAGGACCACGAGGCTAACAGCGGTCCATGGCGTCGTTTGGCTGCTCGCGGGATTGAAGTGCGTGAATGGCAGATCGATCCTGTTACGGGCCTCTTAAACCCAGAAGATTTGGAAGAGTTACTGGACGAGAATGTGCGTCTGGTTTGTTTTCCACATTGCTCAAATGTTGTGGGACACATCAATCCGGTAACTGAGATCACGGCTTTGGCCCATGCGTCTGGTGCGTTTGTATGTGTGGATGGCGTGAGTTATGCACCTCACGGGTTCGCGGATGTGGGGGCGTTGGGGCCAGATATTTACCTGTTTTCAGCCTATAAAACCTATGGGCCGCATCAAGGGTTGATGGTGATCCGTCGTGCTTTGGGTGAATTGTTGCCGAACCAAGGGCACTATTTTAATGAGGACACGTTGTACAAGCGGTTCACACCTGCGGGACCAGATCACGCACAGATCGCGGCATGTGCGGGAATGGCTGATTATGTGGATGCATTGTATGACCACCACTTTTCTAAACCTGCCAAACTAGTGGAACGTGGTGTCGCTGTGCACGACCTCATGCGCAGTCATGAGACCGAGTTGCTGGACCAAGTGCTGTCTGCCGTACAGGGACGTAATTCCGTTCGTGTCCTTGGCACGTTGGACGCACAAACACGTGCACCCACTGTCGCCATGGCATTGAACCGTCCCGCCGAACCTGTCGCAGCCAAGCTTGCAAAGCGTGGAATTATGACGGGCGGTGGTGATTTTTATGCCGTGCGCGCGCTTGAGGCATTGGGCATTGATCCAACAAAAGAGGGGGTCCTGCGCGTCAGCTTCACGCATTACACTTCGCAAGGCGAAATTGATCAGCTATTAGAGGGACTTGATCACGTTTTATAGTGATCCGTTAGGCGCGCTTGTGCGTAAGGTTTCTAAGAGTGGAGATAATATACAATGAGCAGCCCAACACTTGTCTGGTTCAGACGTGATTTACGTCTTTCAGACCATGCGGCCCTAACCGTGGCCTGTGCGAATGGTGGGTCTATAATCCCAGTTTTCATTTACGACAATAGTGTTGCCACTTTGGGTGCTGCGCCAAAGTGGCGTTTGGGGTTGGGTGTTGAAAAGCTGGATGAAAACCTGCGCAAATTGGGCAGTCGATTGCTTTTGCGTCGTGGTCCTGCGGAAATGGTTTTACGTGAGTTGATCGAAGAGACGGGGGCTAAATCAGTCGTTTGGTCGCGTCTGTATGATCCTCAAGCCACCGAACGTGATAGTGCGATCAAGAGTGCCTTAAAAGCTGACGGTATCGCTGCGCGGTCATTTGGTGGCCACCTGATGTTTGAGCCGTGGACGACTGAAACCAAGACCGGTGGGTTTTATAGGGTTTACACGCCGTTTTGGAATAACGTGAAAACGCGCCACGTCGATGCGCCTTTAGCGAAACCAAAAGCTATTTCTGCGCCTACGCAGTGGCCTGACAGTGAAGACATTGTTGATTGGGGCATGGGTAGCGCAATGAAACGCGGCGCTGCGATCGTTCGCCCACACATTCGTTTGGGTGAAGATGCTGCCCAAGACCGTTTGGCGGTGTTTGTGGATCAATGGGTCGCGGATTATGTCACCAATCGTGATCTACCTTGGACCGCTGGCACATCGAACTTGTCGGAAAACTTAGCGATTGGCGAAATCAGCCCGCACCAATGTTGGCATGCTGGTCAACACGCGTTGCATGAGGGAAAATCAGGAGCCGAGGTGTTCTTGAAAGAGCTGGTATGGCGCGAATTCGCATATCATTTGATGCACCACACCCCCCGCATTCTGGACAGCAACTGGAAAGAGGGCTGGGATGCGTTCCCTTGGAATACCGAGGACACAGACGAAGTGATGGCGTGGAAACAGGGCCGTACGGGTATTCCGTTTGTGGATGCAGCGATGCGCGAATTATACGTGACAGGGCGGATGCACAATCGTGGCCGCATGATCGTTGCTAGCTACCTCACGAAACACTTGATGACAGATTGGCGCGTTGGCCAAAGGTGGTTTGAGGAATGTCTTACCGACTGGGATCCTGCAAGCAATGCGATGGGGTGGCAGTGGTCTGCGGGTTCAGGTCCTGATGCAACACCGTATTTCCGCGTTTTCAATCCGGTCACCCAGTTGGACAAATTCGACAAAAATCGCGATTACGTAAACCGTTGGATTGCTGAGGGACGTAGCGCGCCGCACCCTGACGCCACGTCGTTTTTTGTTGCTGTTCCAAAGTCTTGGAACCTCAATGCGGATACCCCATACCCGCAACCAATCGTGACCCCAGAGCAGGGGCGCAAGCGTGCATTAAGCGCATATGAAACACGTGGGTTTTAGAAACTAATCCAGAAGAACACTTGCAAACCTGGGGACTAAAACCCTAGCCTTGCTAAAATGCGAACGAGGAACACGCATGATTTTGACGACAACAGACGGCCAAACCGGTTTACCACGGTATTTCACGCGGGTCTTTGCGATGGCGCAGGAAATGAACAACGGTCGGGTTGATTTCG
This sequence comes from Ascidiaceihabitans sp., assembly GCA_028388995.1. Lineage (GTDB taxonomy): Bacteria > Pseudomonadota > Alphaproteobacteria > Rhodobacterales > Rhodobacteraceae > Ascidiaceihabitans. The sequence goes on from JAOEQC010000014.1 coordinate 34,457, forward strand.
TCATGCCAGATGGGCGGACGTTTCGCGCAGATGGCAAACAATCGGGTCACGTGGCCGAGTTGCGCGTTCACAACCCCGATCTATTTGCGCGCTTGATTCGTGAGGGCGACCTTGGCTTTTGTGATGCGTATTTGGACAATTGGTGGAGTACGCCAGACCTGCAGGCATTTATGGACCTTGTTCACGCGGACAACGAAGACATCTATGATGGTTTCCCGGGCCAAGGTTTGGTGCGGATGTTTGAAAAACTTCGCTTTTGGATGCAGCGTAATCATAAATCTCAGGCGCGTAAGAACATCAGCTATCACTATGATTTGGGTAATGAATTTTATGGTTTGTGGTTGGACGATACCATGACATATTCATCAGCATTGTTTGAGACAGGCCAAGAAAGCCATGAAGCGGCACAAACAGCCAAATACAAAAGCATGGTTGATCAAATGGGCGTCAAAGAAGGCGATCATGTTCTTGAGATCGGTTGTGGTTGGGGCGGCTTTGCGGAATACGCGGCCAAAGAACGTGGGCTAAAAGTAACGGGCCTCACGATCAGTCAAGAACAGTTTAATTACGCACAGAAACGTATTGAAAAAGCTGGCATTTCTGATTTGGTTGAGTTCAAACTTCAAGATTATCGTGATGAGAACGGCACCTATGATGGGATCGCCAGCATTGAAATGTTTGAAGCGGTCGGCGAAAAATACTGGCCAATCTATTTCGAAACTGTGCGTGAGCGCCTTAAACCAGGTGCGAATGCGACATTGCAAATCATCACAGTGGATGATCGCCGTTGGGACATCTATAAAAACAGCGTCGATTTCATTCAAAAGTACATTTTTCCGGGGGGGATGTTGCCCAGCCCAACGGCCTTGCGCCAGCAAGTTGTAAAGGCTGGTTTGGAAGTTGAACGCTCGATCGAGTTTGGGCCAAGCTATAACATTTCATTGCGTCGTTGGCATGAAACGTTCAATGATAAATGGGACCATATTGCAGATATGGGCTTTGATGATCGTTTCCGCCGCATGTGGAACTTTTACCTGACCTCTTGCGCTGCGACCTTTGATAGTGGCAACTGCGATGTCACTCAGATTACGATTAAGCGACCCAGTTAAAGAGTGGCCAATTAGAAGGCGATCAGAACTATGCCAAGCAGCACAAAAGTAGCATCTTCCCTTTGCCTGTGCGCCTTGGCTTATATTCTTTCTGAGTTGGTTAAACCTACGTTTATCGAAGACTATAATTTCGGCTACTTTATCTTTGTCAGTATGTTGGTTGGAGTCATCGTAGGCTGGACTTCCATGGGCGAGAGAGTTGGTTTCGGTTTAGTACCTGCGATCAACAACGGCATCACGGGTACGTTTTCGATGGTTGCTTCTGTGATCTTCATCCAAAGTGCCAACTAAATGATCCGTTTATCTATGCGGGGGCGCGATGACACCCTTTTTGATGCGTTGTTAGGTATTGTCCCGATTGGGATAGATTCTGTTGTCCAGGTTTCTTCAACTGCTTTGTGGGGCACTGCATTGATCGGCGGAATACTGGCAGGATTGATTGCCGAAGCCAATTGGAACCGCGTGCACTGATCATATGACCAATCTATTTGTTTATGGCACGTTACGTCATGTCCCATTGTTGGAAATCGTTTTAGGCCGCACAGCGGTTCATATCGATATGGTCGTGTGCAAACTGCCAGGCCACGCTGCTATGGCGGCGTTAGAGGGACCGTTTCCTTTGATTGCAGTGTCTCAAGGGCATTCTCAAACTGGGCTTATCTTAAATGATCTAAGCGAATTGGATCTTGAACGACTGAATTTTTATGAAGGTGGATTTTATTACACGCTAAGCCGTGAAACCGCATTAAATGGGCAGGCGGTCGACGTTTATTTCCCACCTAAATTGGGTGTTACGCCAAATGGCTTGTGGGATTTGCATGCTTGGGAATCCAAATGGGCTGCAATGACTTTGATCGCTGCGCGCGAAGTTATGTCGTTCTTTGGTGAACGAAGTGCTGCTGATATTGTCCGTATGTTCCCGATGATCCGTTCACGCGCAGCAGCCAATCTGAATGCGCTATTAAGTAAACACGGCCGCACAACCCTAAAAGGTGATGTGGAGGTTGTTTCAAAGACCCGTGAATACACTGAGTTTTTCGCTTTGGACGCCTTTGAGGTGAAACATGAGCGGTTTGACGGCACCAAAACGTCCACGTTGCAGCGCGCTGTGTTCGTTGGGACGGATGCAGCAATCGTTTTACCTTATGATGCAAAACGCGATCGTGTGCTGCTGGTCGAACAGATGCGTATGGGGCCACTTGGGCGCGGTGATCCGAACCTTTGGCAGTTAGAACCAATTGCAGGTCGTGTCGACGCGGGTGAAACACCCCAAGAATGCGCTATTCGCGAGGCTGAAGAAGAAGCCGGGCTGACGATCAACCAATTAGAACAAGTTTGCGAAGCTTATCCATCGCCGGGGTGCTCAACCGAGTTTTTCTATCAATATGTTGGTTTGGTCGACTTACCTGATGATATTGTTGGGATTTCTGGCCTTGAAACCGAGAACGAAGACATTCGAACCCGTCTGTTGTCATTCGATGGGTTGATGGAGCTGGTACAAAGCCAGCAAGCAGCAAATGTGCCACTTGTGACACTGGCTTATTGGCTTGCGTTCCATCGTGATCGTTTGCGTGGTTTGACTTGAGATTACCCACTCCCACGGGTACAAAAAACTCAACTGAACAACGCAGCCCTTACTGCTGCCCAATCCAAAGCGAGACACCACAATGCGCATCGCAAATAACTTGGCTGAAAGCATCGGCAAAACACCCCTGATCCGTTTGAATAAGGCCAGTGAAGAAACCGGCTGCGAGATCTTGGGCAAAGCTGAATTTATGAATCCGGGCCAATCGGTCAAGGATCGCGCCGCGCTGTTCATCATCAAGAACGCGATTGCCACTGGTGCTTTGAAACCAGGCGGTACAATCGTTGAGGGGACGGCCGGGAACACCGGTATTGGCCTTGCGCTTGTTGGTGCGTCGATGGGGTTCAAAACAGTTATCGTTATCCCAGAAACGCAATCTGAAGAGAAAAAAGATATGTTGCGCCTTGCTGGTGCGAACTTGGTTCAGGTTTCTGCTGCTCCGTATAGCAACCCAAACAACTTTATCCGGTATTCTGAACGTTTGGCAAACGAGCTTGCTAAAACAGAGCCAAATGGTGCGATCTGGGCCAACCAATTTGACAACATAGCGAACCGTCAAGCCCATGTTGAAACTACGGGCCCAGAGATCTGGGAGCAAACTGACGGTAAGGTTGATGGCTTTATTTGTGCCGTTGGTTCGGGTGGTACGTTGGCTGGTGTGAGTGAAGTCCTTCAGCCTAAAGGCGTGACAATTGGTTTGGCTGACCCTGACGGTGCTGCGCTGTACAATTTCTACACCAAAGATGAGTTGACGATGACCGAAGGTGGCTCGATCAACGAAGGAATTGGTCAGGTTCGCATCACAAAGAACCTTGAGGGCTTAAAGCCTGAATATAGCTATAACATTCACGACTCTGAGGCGCTTCCGGTGGTTTTTGACATCCTCAAGCATGAGGGGCTTTGCCTTGGTGGCTCGTCAGGTGTGAACGTCGCTGGTGCGATGCGTTTGGCCAAAGACATGGGGCCGGGGCACACGGTTGTGACCATCTTATGTGATTTTGGCACACGTTATCAGTCCAAATTGTACAATCCTGCGTTTTTGCGTGAAAAAGGTTTGCCAATTCCTGATTGGTTGGATGAAGAGCCAGCAAGTTTTCCAGACGTTACTGAGGTCGTATAACCCATGTTGCACCGTTGGCTACTAAGCCTTGCCCTGTGTCTTTTCGTTCCCTTTGCGGCGATTGCTCAAACAAGTGAAACGATTGATTATGATCTTTGGAAAAGCGTAGCCACACGAGCGGAAACGGCAGTCGATGGTGAAGCGGGCACAAACGAAGTGTTCGAAACACTACGTACACGAATTGTTAATTTCCGGACAAAATTTTCTGAAGCCCGTTTGGCGAATGTTGAACGGATTGCAACGCTTCAAGCACAAATAGTTGCATTGGGTGCCGTTCCTGAAAATGATGTCGAGCCGCTGGCCATTGCTACGCAGCGTAGTGAGATATCATTGCGTTTAGCCGAGCTTCAAGCTCCGGTACAAGCCGCCGAAGTTGCCTATCGTCGCGCAGATGGTTTGATCGGAGAAATAGACACGATCATACGTGAACGGCAAACCAACAGGCTGCTTTCCCTTGGGCCGTCCCCTCTTAACCCAGTAAATTGGGGGACCGCTATTAACGAACTTGTCGGTATTTTTGGCGATATCAAATCTGAAAGCCGTCTGTTTTCGGATTCGGCAGCACGTCAAACATTTATTGAGACGCTGCCATTTGTAATATTCTTCCTCGTAATCTCGGTATTGTTGATGGCTCGGGCACGCCGCTGGACTGAGAGGCTTGGAAACTTGCTTCGCAAATTTGGTGGACGTGGCACCGGAGTGTGGAGCTTTATTCTATCAGTTATCCGCGTAACCCTTCAGCTAATTGGTGTCGCAATCCTTTCGATTGCTTTGCAGATCACTGGAATGCTTGGCCTTCGGGGCGAACAACTAATTGAGATATTGCCGATCTATGGAATTATTTTCTTATGCGGCAAATGGTTGGCTGACTGGTTGTTTCCACGAGAAGATACAGATCCGCTAATCGAAATTAGTGAAGTAAAGCGGCTCGAGGCACGTTTTGACGTCGCATTTCTATCCGCCCTAGTCGTCCTGCGCCTGATATTGGATGTAATGTTGGGCTTTGGCAAAGTGTCAGAGGTTACCTCTCCTATTCTACATTTCCCCTTGATCGTATGCGTTGGTATTTTGCTGTTCCGCGTTGGTCATATTCTTCGCGGATCGTCTCAGGTAATTGTTGATGACGATGGTGAAGAGCGAATTACAACGTTTTCTCGTGTAACGCGTTTGATTGGTCTCGGCGCTGTCATCGTATCAGTTTTAGGTCCTCTGATGGCTGCCGTTGGCTATTTTCAAGCTGGAGACGCTCTTGTATTCCCTGCGGTCTACAGCCTTGCAGTGTTTGGGCTTGTGTTGGTGCTACAACGCTTTTTAGCTGACGTTTATGGTTGGATCAGCGGACAGGGTTTGCTCGGACGCGAGGCTCTAATTCCAGCGCTCGCGGGCTTCGGTCTCCTGGTGCTGGCTACGCCGCCGTTGGGTTTGATTTGGGGCGCACGTGTCGCTGACCTTACGGAGCTTTGGTCTGGTTTTCTGCAAGGATTTGCGATGGGAGAAACTCGAATTTCTCCAAGTGACTTTATTACTTTTGCCGTCCTGTTTACTGTCGGGTACTTGCTGACGCGCTTAATTCAAGGGGCGCTTCGCAATAACGTTTTACCTAAAACAAAGATTGATAAGGGTGGCCAAAACGCCATTGTTTCAGGTCTTGGATATGTTGGTATTTTCTTAGCTGCAGTGGTTGCAATTACTGGGGCAGGAATTGATCTGTCGTCCCTTGCAATTGTTGCTGGTGCGTTGTCCGTTGGTATCGGTTTTGGCCTTCAGAACATTGTATCGAATTTTGTTTCTGGAATCATATTGCTTATCGAACGCCCGATCTCTGAGGGCGATTGGATCGAAGTGGGTGGTAAGCACGGTTATGTGCGCGCGATCTCAGTCCGCTCAACCCGTATCGAAACATTTGACCGCACTGATGTTATTGTCCCGAATGCTGATTTGGTCAGCGGTACCGTTACGAACTATACGCGCGGCAACACAATTGGGCGCCTGATCATGAACGTAGGCGTGGCTTACGGTACAGATACTAAGAAGGTTGAGGGCATCCTGCGTGAGATTGCAGAGGCCCAGCCGATGGTTCTGGCCAATCCAGCTCCCTTTATTCTGTTTTCAGGGTTTGGCTCGGATTCGCTTGATTTTGAAATTCGGATGATCCTACGGGACGTAAATTGGAGCCTGACGGTTAAGAATGATGTGAACCATCAAATCTTAGCTAGGTTTGTTGAAGAGGGCATCGAAATGCCATTCGCACAACGTGATATTTGGATTAAAAACCCCGAAGCCTTGGTAGGTGATACATGACTGAGATGTTGTTTCGTGAAGATGCCTATCTACGTGACGCGCAGGCTAAAGTTGTCGCACATACACTTGAGGGCGGTATTGTTCTGGATAGAACGGTTTTTTATCCCAAAGGGGGCGGACAACCGGGTGATAGCGGTGAGCTGCGTTGGGACAATCAAACCATGCCAATCGCAACTTCGATCAAAGGGGATGGCGGCGAAATCGTTTTAATTCCCGCTGAGCCACAAGCTTTACCACCTGTTGGGGCCATTCTGATCCAAGAGGTCGATTGGGAGCGCCGATATAAACACATGCGTGTGCACACAGCTCTGCACCTGTTGTCAGTAGCTGTGCCATTTGGCGTGACAGGTGGATCAATCGGTGCGGCCAAGGGCCGCTTGGATTTTGATATGCCAGATGCTCCTGAAAACCGTGAGATTATCGAGCAAGCCTTACAGACATTCGTTGAGATGGACGCTGTCGTGACCGAGGGCTGGATCGACCAATCAACACTCGATGCGCACCCAGAATTGATTAAGACGCTGACGGTTAAACCACCACGGGGAGCGGTGCGTATCCGTCTAGTTCGTATCGGTGCAGGTGACGATCAGATTGATGTTCAACCCTGTGGTGGTACGCACGTTGGGCGCACAGGCGAAATCGGTGCGGTTCGCTTGGGTAAAATTGAAAAAAAAGGCCAAAGAAATCGCCGGATTTACCTCCACCTTGATGATTGATGGTTTTGGGTGCATTTCGCGCTTGCAAACCTCTGCCATCGCTTGCTAAACCGCCGCCAACGGATCGGTGGCCGAGTGGTCGAAGGCGCACGCCTGGAAAGTGTGTAGGCGGGTGACCGTCTCCAGGGTTCGAATCCCTGTCGATCCGCCACATATACCTATTAAGTAGATGATTTTATTATAATTTAATTTTATGTAAAATCTCTACCCACAACGCTACCCACAATGAAACATCAGACCAAAACAGAGTTAATCAGGGGTTACTGCGCCTGATCTCTATAGTTGAGACACAGGACCACGGACGCGAGGCCCCCTATCGTAAGGCCCCGCGTCTCGGACCATGGGCCTTTAGTGTTGGGGGCATAGAGGCATTTGAGGGTAA
>JAOEQC010000015.1 GCA_028388995.1 Ascidiaceihabitans sp.
TTTAGTTGAGGTGCTATTCGAGAACTAAATAACTGAATATTTAAATCCGCAACCTAATTTCTACTCATGCTCCAATTTCAAGTTAAACCGTGCCAATATTCTTATCGAGTGACCCCAATTCTTTGGGAATAGTGTAGAGACTGTCGCCCGCCCCTAATCAATCTGATGCTCGCAATCGTTAGTCTGAGAGCACTTTTTACAGGTCTATCGCTACACATAACTTTAACGGGGGCAATTGAAACTCAACCAAATTGGTTAAGGTGGGCAAACTAAAAATATGCCCACCTTGAAAATTAGAGAGAACTTCCGATTGCAATTAAGTCTTTTGAGAACTGCTGTGGATCAGATGGCATTTCACCATCCAGTACCCTCGCTTGTTCAAACAACATTCTGCTTATAGCTTTTTGTAATTCGACTGAGAGGTTTGGAACCTTTTTAACTAATTCATGATTGCAATTCACTTCTAAGATTTTCGTACTATTTTTAAATTCTGGATTTTGAGCTTTCATAATACGCTCCAAATTGAAGTCTAATCCACCTTCACCTGCGACCAGTCGTACGGGGCTTTCGACCAATTCTGAGGTTGATTTAACATCCTCAACTAGGTCACCAAGACAATCTTTGATAAGGGTAGTTATTGTGTTTTTTGCCTCATTGTCTGCTTTGTCTTCTGCTTGCTCCTCAGACAGTGCAGCCAGATCGTATTTGTCACGGGAAATAGATAAGAAGGATTTCTCTTTGTATGCTCCCATTTGTGACATCCAGAAGGCATCAATAGGGTCTGTCATAAGCAGGACATCAATACCTTTTGCTTTAAAACCTTCTAGGTGAGGGCTTGATTTTGCCTGTTTCAAAGTATCTGCTGTAAGATAATAGATTTTATCTTGCTTCTCCGCCATTTCTTCAATGTAGGAGTTTAGATTGATCAACTTCTCGTGTTTGAACGAGTATACACGGGTGATCTCTGCGATCTTTTCACGATTTTCAAAGTCCTCATACAATCCTTCTTTTAGAACTTTACCGAATTGGCCCCAAAAGGCATCGTAATTCACGTCATCTTTTTTCATCTTCTTTTTAAGCTCAGAAAGAATACGCTTTGTAACTGACTTTGAGATTTTCTTGATTACTGGACTGCTTTGAACCATTTCCCTGCTCACGTTGAGGTCCAAACTCGTCGTGTCCAGGACCCCTTTTACAAAGCGAAGCCATGAGGGAATAATACCATCTACGTCTTGACTGATGAACACACGATTAATGTATAAACTGACTTTTGCTTTTCTCTCAGGCTCAAACAGATCAAAAGGTGCTGTCTTGGGGATGAACAACAGATTAGTGAAATCAATCGAGCCTTCGGTCCGATTGTGTAGCGTAATGTACGGATCATCGAAGGAACCTAAGCTACTTTTGTAAAAATCGAAATATTCCTCCTTGGAAACTTCTGAAGGTGACTTAGTCCATAAAGCTTGCGCACTATTAGCTTGCTCTTTTTCTACATCCTTGGATTGAATAAAAATTGGAACTAATATGTGATCTGAGTATTTTTTAATCAGAGATTTGATCTTATTCAAATCTGCATATTCTTTTGCACTTTTTCGTAGATGTAATTTTATTGAAGTTCCTATTTCGTGTTCGTTTTCTGATTTATAAATAGTGTAACCTGATTGGCCGTCACTTTCCCAAATATTTGCATCCTTTTCACCTGCTTTTCTGGTTGTTACGCTTACTTTTTCAGCGACCATGAAAGCAGAATAGAAACCAACGCCAAATTTACCAATGAGTGCCTTGGCTGCATCCTTGGAGTCAGTTGCTTCATCGATACTGTCTAAGAAAGAAGACGTACCTGAGCGGGCAATGGTACCCAATGTTTCTATTAGCTCATCTGAGCTTAGCCCAATTCCAGTATCCACAAGCTCAATTGTTTTTTTCTTTTCATCGACATGGACAAAGATTTCGTTCTCGCCAGAGTTCAAAATACTTGGCTCAGTCTGTCCTAAAAACTTCCGTTTGTGGATGGCATCGGAAGCGTTAGATAAAAGCTCACGAAGGAAGATATCGGGATCGGAATAAAGTGAATTGATGACAATGTTTAGGATTTTGCCAGTATCGGCTTCAAAATTGTGAGTTTGTGCGGTCATGTTTGCCTCCATTATTTATAAAGTTAGCTAACAATTTGGTAAGGCAATGCAAGAGCTAACTATGTTTTAAAACAGCAATAAATTGTGGTTGAGATGATCTTTCGCAAAATATGTATTCGTTAATAGAGCCGCAAACGGCGCTGTCAGATTTTAAATTCTTGAGGTGAGCAGAGCAGAGCACGTTTATTGTATCGTGGGATAATCACACATTCTTTATTAAGTTATTCTTTCACTTGTCCTGACTTTTTCGTTCGTAATGTGGAGTATCTTTACCTCGTAAGTTTAGGGCTATCGCATTTCAGAAATACTGTCCTCCAAGTATTACCTACAAAACAGTAGGTTGGACGACTCATGGCGTGGGGCAGGGGTATGGTTCAGGCTATCCGATAAGCTTGCTTCAGGAATGGCTGGAGAAGGCTATTTAGAAACTTTTTAAATGGTTGTATCAGTCTGAAGGCTGGAGCAATCTAAAGATATGTATCAGATACAGAAAAAACTAAGACTATTCATGCTCGCCGCTTCAATCTTTTATTGCAGTTTGGCAAAAGCTGAACAGGTCACTTTTTCTGATAACTGGACCGAACAGGCTTTTTCTTTGTTTTCCAGTAATGAGTTTGTTCTGAATGCTGATACCCTTAATATAAGTTCTGAAGGCACAGTATCCATTTTGTGGAAAAAGTTGCCTCCTTCAATGTGGGAGGCCAATCAAGCAAATTGGGATTGGGCCGTCGAAGCATCAGTGCCTGCTACAGACCTCACTGTGAGAGGTGGTGATGATCGAAATCTGTCTATTTATTTTGTGTTTTTGCCTCAAGAATATTTACCTGAATCGAAAGGTAAACTGACTGATCTTCTTAACAATAAAAATGTACGTGTGTTGATGTATGTTTGGGGAGGGGATCACGCTCGGCGAGAGGTGCTGCCCTCGCCATATTTGGAAGAGTTTGGCAAAGTTATTATTTTACAAAGTGCGGGCACAGGCAGGGCAAGTGAGCAAGTTAACTTAGCGTATGACTTTAATAGAGCATTTGGAGACAAGCCAGAAAAACTAGTTGGAATAGCTATCTCAGCTGACAGCGATGATACCCGCTCAACAATAATTTCCAGCATATCTAACTTGCAGGTAAATTAAAAAGGCTTCAAAGAGTTTTCAGTAATTTGGTCAGTACCCACATGCGACATGACAAGTGTCGAACCTAAACAAGTGAGTAATAGCGGATGCTTATCTGAGGTTTGCCACTTCTAGTGAGGCAGTTTGTGGCGGATCGACAGTGAGTTTGGTTCCTATCTCAACCATAAAAAATCAGTTAACACTCTGTAATCATTAAATACAGCATACCTTAGTTCACTACAATTAGGCGCACATTGGTCAGTAATCTGGTCAGTAATTGATTTAGATATATTTGGGCACGTGAATTCCAGATTTACACTTTATATGTTCAGCATTCATCAGTGTTGTCTGAGTCCAATCAGCGTTGGTTAGCGTTGCTCGGTCCGCGGTCCGTGGACCAACGGCAGAGGGGTTGCTGTGCCCAACCCAGTGCAATTGAGCCACAGGTCCATGGGCAGGGGGCCCTGTCGTAGGGCCCCGCGCCTCGAACCACGGGCCTTTGGTATTAGCCTTGTAAATTCATTCGGGGGTAATTTTGTTCAGATGCCATCTCTATTTACGCCTCAATTTCAAAATGAACCGAGCTGCTGCTCTCGATGAGTGGCGTCAATTATTCAGCGCATAGATTTAGGCTGTGCGAGCAATCAGATTCTTGTTATCATTAAGTTGATAGCACTTTATTTAATAATAAAGTCTGAGCCTCACCGCTCATTTCGCACACTTTCTGTTCAGTTCTGCGCATTTCCTTACAGAACGCGGTGGTCTATATTTTTGACAGCATGCAAAGGAGACTACGATGACTTTTCGACCTGTAGTGGAGACCACACGAGCCCAACCTGCCATGGAAGGCGCTGGCGTGCATTTGCACCGTGTTTTTGGTTTTGGTGATACAACACAAACCGATCCATTTTTGATGATGGATGATTTCCGCAATGATGTGCCTGCACATTACGAGCGCGGTTTCCCTTGGCATCCCCACCGCGGAATTGAGACGATTACCTACGTTCTCGAAGGCGAAGTCGCCCATGGAGATTCGCTTGGTAATAATGGTGTGTTGGGTGCCGGATCAGTGCAATGGATGACCGCAGGATCAGGAATTTTGCACCAAGAGATGCCGAAAGGGAATGCGGCCGGACAGATGCACGGGTTTCAGTTGTGGGCGAATTTGCCGTCTGCTCTGAAGATGACGGATCCACGCTATCAAGATATTGCGGGCAATGATGTGCCGCAGATTATTGATGATGACGGTACAGTGGTGAAGATCATTACCGGTAACTTCTGGGGCAAAGCTGGCCCTGTTGATGGTATTGCGGCCGACCCGTTGTTCTTGGATGTGTCTATTCCGCCAAATGGGCGCAAGACTTTACCTGTAGATACTCGTGCCAATGCGTTTGCCTATGTCTTTGCCGGAAAGGGAAGCTTTGTAGATGCGTCCACGCCCGTTGGTGTGCGCGTGGAGAAAGAGGTCGCAGGCGAAGAGCTGAACATCCGCGATATGACTGGCAACAGGACGTTGGTGCGTTTTGGTAATGGCGACGATGTGACTGTACAGGCGGGGCCGGATGGTGTGCGATTTTTGTTGATTGCTGGCCGCCCTTTGCAGGAACCTGTCGCGTGGCATGGCCCGATCGTGATGAACACACAGGCAGAGTTGCAGCAAGCGATGCGTGATTTGCAGAATGGGAATTTCATCAAGGCCGCCCACTAGAACGCGCATACGCCCAGGCAATTATGTACATTTAACCCACCACGTTCTGTTGTTGCTTACACTCAGCGACATTCATTTCCGCCTGCCATTCTTGTAGCTAGAGGCGCTACATGGGCTGGGTGTGGGATTAGATCGGTTGTGTGGTGTTGCATGTGTCAATTCCGATTGCCAGATGCCGACCAACCTCTCTAGTTGCTATTCTGTGGCTGTCTGGGACGATTACTCCAAATGGTTCAACAGCATGGGATCAGATGATCCATGTTCTGAACCGTGGCCCTGCGGTTGAAGTGATCCTGCCGGGTTTGCGTGAAGGTGATATCTGGACGCGTAGTTTTGTTTCTGCGCACAATCAGTCCTTAGACGGCACGTATATTGATGCGGACAGCATTGTCGTGTTCACCAATGAGGCTGATGCGACATAAAGCAAAACCCACCCTTGACCGACGGAGATTACACCATGCCAATGCAAACTGTTCGAACGACTGCCATCGAAGGTCAGAAACCCGGAACCAGTGGATTGCGTAAAAAGACGGCGGTATTCCGATTGCCTCATTTTCTGCTTGTCTCCGTTATTGATCTGCAAATCCAAGACGAATATTCGCTTTTGATCGGCTATAGAAACTTAATGGGCATTGAACGAGTCAAGGTTTGAATAACCTATGAAAAATACGCTAACCTGCAAATTGCCATCGCTGTAGCACAATAATCATTTGGTCAGCTTTGAGTGCGTTTGTACTTGCAGAAGTAGCCTCAGAGGAAATACCGTAAGCCTCCTCAAACTTGCAATCAAGACAAGCTATCTTGGTCGCATCGTATGTCACGGTCCGTCCGTTACACACTGGGCAAATGGCCTGAACATCATCGTTGAACATAATGGAACTTTTTCTTTGCATTTATAGGTTTTATTATTTTAGTGGATGACCCCAAAGGACTTGCACATGATAAGCTATTGACTTGTTATCAAAACAAGGCACGATCACAAAATGTATGGGGAGTTTTATGAAAAAATCGATATATATTTTAAATCTTGGACTTTTCATTTTTGGTTGGACCATTCCTGCCACTGCTCAGAATGTTCCCCAAACAGAAGACCTAGCTGGATCAGTGGTAGCTAATAACAAGACTCGATTGTCTTATGAGGCTCGAGGCTGCATCACAGGGTTGTCGAAAATAGCAGTAAAAACTGGTACGACTACCGCAGGGCAAATGTTAGTAGAGCTTGATAACCGCACTGCTAAGTTAGCAGTTAGGACTGCCCAAGCGCGAGTGAATGATCTCGAAGATGCACTAAGTGAAGCCGATTTTGCGATTGATGTTGCCAAGTCAAATATAACAAGAGTGAATGAAGAACGAAATTTTGTTAACAAAGAATTTGAACGCACACGTGTGCTATTCAAACGTGGCTTAGTTAACGAAACGGCATTGGAAGTGGTCGAACGCAGTAAGCTGAATGCAACATTCGCTGTTGAACGGTCGGAGGAAGAACTTACGCGTACCGTGGCAGCTAGATTGCGTGCTAAAACTGCGTTGGAAATTGGTGAATTGGACGTCCTAGGTCGTGAATTAGAGCTTGAATCATTGACAGTTAATTCGCCATTCGATGGTGTATTGTTAAATTTTGAACCCAAAATTGGTGATTGTGTTTTAGCGGGAGCATTGGTGGCGCAAATCTATGCTCCAACTGAAAAGAATGTAGAGACATTTCTCTTTGTTAACCAATTGGTTGATACCGTGGAGGGTGGAGTTACCGTTGGCACAGAAGTAAATGTAAAACGCGTGAACGGGGAAACTTGCCCAGGAATTTTTTCGCTAATTAGCACAGAGGCGGATTTGGAGTCTCAGCACGTAAAAACAACTATTGAGTTAGCTGCATCATGCGCACCAAATATGTTTTTAAACGAATTTGTTGGGATAGAAATTTTGCCAATCGATCGCTGAGCTTCAGAAAATGTCAAATAATACTTTGGTGTGCAATTGTAGGCTTGTTTGACATAGCAAGGCCATTTTTTTTGAATCAAGCCAAATAGCTGTTGAAAGGCACTTGCGTTTAGAATCTTTTGGATAGTCCTCCATGTTGTTACTTGCTTAATGTTCGTGGCTTGCAACGCTAGGGCATTGGGCTGTTTGTCAATGGATAATAAAAACTGCATTGCACTAATTACACTTTTCATAGCTCCCACAGTTGAAATTGATAAGTTGGACTTACCTGTCAATTTGTGGACCTATTGGATAGCCAAGTGGAACATTATAATTTATTAGTGACTGTTATTAATTAGTTTAAGATATACTTATCATCATATTGAAGCTTATACAGCCTAGTCTCTATTTTATTACTAGAACCTACTAATTTGCAGAACACTAGATCAACACGACACGTCTCGAATGAGACCTCCTAGAAGTCCTTCTTACCTCCTAAAGTTTACTTTTGGGTCGGTAATTTAATGAGGACTCTAGCCCAAATACATCTCAACAAATTACTGACCAATATGCTCCTTATTGCAGTGAACTAAGGTATGCTGTATCCAATGATTACAGAGTGTTAACTGATTGTTGGTGGATCAGATAGTAGCCGAGCTCACTGTCGATCGGCCACTACCCTCTACTATGGCATAGTACCCTATTCTTATCATGGAAATTTCGGCTGCAAACTAATTCATTGGATACATCGGACTGCTTTTTGATCATCAAATGCAACGCTGTAGACATCTACATGCTAACAGCCTAAGTTTTTGTTGAACACGTAAATTTGGGTAAGAATATGATCAAAAAAATCACAATTACTGCTGTATCAGCTACTTTGATGGCTTCAACTGCATTTGCAGGTGGACACTGTTCAGCTGGCAAGACTTTGACCGAGGGAAAGCTAACCATTGCAACTGGTAACCCTGCTTATTTCCCCTGGGTTCTTGATGATGCTCCCGAAAGTGGTCAAGGCTTTGAAGCCGCAGTGGCATATGCTGTAGCCAACGAGATGGGGTTTGCAAATACCGATGTGGTTTGGGTGCGTTCGTCATTTGACGAAGCTATCCAGCCGGGTGCAAAGAATTTTGATTTCAACATGCAGCAATTTTCTATCACGTCGGAACGTGATGAAGTGGTCGATTTTTCGGCCCCTTATTTTACCGCACCAATGGCGGTTCTTGTTGGGCCGGGTGCTGTTGGCACTGCGCCATCCATGGCAGCGCTTAAAGAGCTGAAATGGGGGGCATCTGGGTCTCACACATCAGTGCAGAAGTTGATGAACGAGATTGTCCCGACAAGCGATCCGCTTTTGTATGGTGATAACGCTGATATTAATGCTGCGATTGCAGCAAACCAGATCGATGCGGCGCTGTTTGATCTTCCAACGGCTTTATTCTTGAGTGCTGTTATGATCGAGGGATCAAAGGTCATTGGACAATTTTCTGTCGACGAATCTGAAGGTGGCGATCAATTTGGTATGTTGCTCGAAGATGGTAACCCATTGAAAGCCTGCATCGATGACGCACTGGCTGCAATGTCATCCAATGGCACTTTGGCTGGTATTGAATCCACTTGGCTGCAGGACACCACTGGTGTTCCATTGATCAAGTAAACATGCGCAAAACTGAGGCGGCGGTATTAACCCGTCGTACATTGTTTGAGCAACGCCAAAGGCGACGATCCATCGTGATCGCCACAACAAGCACTGTGTTGGTGCTTGTTGCTTTAATTGTTCTTGTCCCGATGACCCCAGGTTGGGAAAAAGTTCAAAAGAGCTTTTTTAACGGTCCGGTTTTAATCAAAACATTTCCCAAACTGATCGAGGCGTTCAAGCTTAACGTGATGATCTTTTTGTGGTCAGCTCCGATGATCGCAATTTTGGGTTTGCTGGTTGCTTTGGCACGTAATGTAAAATCACCAGCGATGTTCCCACTACGTATTTTAGGTGCAACGTTTACAGATGTATTTCGTGGGGTTCCCGTGATTTTGACGGTTTATCTGATCGGGTTTGGGGTTCCGGGCCTTGGCTTGCCGCGTCCTTGGAACTCCCCATATATCTGGGGATCCATAGCGTTGATCTTAACGTACTCAGCTTACGTAGCAGAGATTTTTAGGGCAGGGATCGACAGTGTCCATCCGAGTCAACGCGCTGCCGCATTGTCGCTTGGCCTGTCAGAACGGCAGGTAATGCGTGAAGTTGTTTTGCCCCAAGCTGTCCGTAATGTTGTACCCTCACAAATGAACATGTTGATTGCACTTCAGAAAGATGTGTCGCTTCTAAGCTTCATTGGTCCAGTTGAGATTTTCAGGCAAGCTGGGGTCTTCAAATCGTTGATGGCTAATTTCACCCCTTATGTTGGTGCCGCAATCATTTTCTTGCTCGTGACTATACCTGCAACGCGTTACGCAGATTATTTGATGGAACGTCAATCGCGGGAACGTAGCTGATGGCAAAACTCAAATTGCGTAATGTTGTGAAACGCTTTGGTGATGTCACGGTATGTAATGGCGTCAATTTGGACGTTAATGATGGTCAAATGGTTTGCTTGATTGGTGCCTCTGGGGCTGGGAAGTCTACCCTGTTGCGGTGTATAAACTTGTTGGAACACACCGAAGATGGTGAGATCTTTTTAGACGGCGAAGATATCGCAGTTCCCGGTTTAAATCCGCAAGCAGCACGCAAAAAGATTGGGATGGTTTTTCAGAACTTCAATTTGTTTCCGCATATGACCGCGTTAGAAAACGTGATGTTGGCACCGAGGCGCGTCTATAAGAAGTCGCGCACAGACATTGAGGTAGAGGTTGTCTCGCTGTTCAACCGTTTTGGATTGGCAGATAGGATGGCAAACTACCCTGATCAGCTTTCTGGGGGGCAACAACAACGTGTGGCAATCATACGTGCACTGGCAATGCGCCCTGAGGTTATCTTGTTTGATGAGATTACTTCAGCGCTTGATCCACAGCTTGTAGGCGAAGTATTGGATGTGTTGTTGCAGCTAAAAAAACAGGGCATGACCATGGTATTGGCGACCCATGAAATGCAATTTGCGCGTCAGGCTGCTGACAAAATTTGTTTTCTAAAAGATGGTGAGATAATCGAAGAAGGCCCACCTGATCAAATTTTTGACGCTCCCACACAGGCCGCTACCAAGGAATTTCTAATGCGGGTCCGTAAATAGGGATTGCCGGTCTAAGGGCCTGCTCTACTTGCGTCACTATTAACATGTTCCTTGTTCAGGTCTTATTAACCAAACAAGCTCTATTTAGGGGCAACCGTGATTATGTGGATTGCAGATGGTTAACAAATTACTTGCAGTGTTCTCTTTTTGGTCTTATGGAACATAATGGGAACATAAATAAAATACCCTAGATATAGGTGAGGCAATCATTGCCGCCACATCATGGGTATGACACTAAGGGATGAACGCAATGGCAACGGCAGATCTTTTAACTATGACAGACAAAAAATCAGCAGATAAGCAAAAGGCGCTAGACAGCGCATTGGCACAAATCGAACGCCAGTTTGGCAAAGGCTCGATCATGAAATTGGGCGCAGAAGGTGCCATTCAAGACATCGTAGCCAGTTCAACTGGTTCCCTTGGTTTGGACATTGCATTGGGCATAGGCGGCCTACCAATGGGGCGGATCATTGAGATCTATGGCCCTGAATCATCGGGAAAAACCACGCTGACACTGCATTGTATTGCAGAACAGCAGAAGAAAGGCGGCGTATGCGCATTTGTGGATGCTGAGCACGCACTTGACCCACAATACGCGAAAAAACTTGGCATCGATATCGATGAGTTACTGATTTCACAGCCTGATACAGGTGAGCAAGCGCTTGAAATTACTGACACGTTGGTGCGCTCTGGTGCGGTAAACATGGTTGTTGTGGATTCGGTTGCTGCTTTGACGCCGAAATCAGAACTTGAAGGTGATATGGGCGACAGCTCTGTTGGTGTTCAGGCGCGCCTTATGTCTCAGGCTATGCGTAAACTGACAGGTTCTATCAGCCGTTCTAACTGCATGGTTATTTTCATCAACCAAATCCGTATGAAAATTGGCGTCATGTTTGGCTCTCCTGAAACGACTTCAGGCGGCAATGCGCTAAAGTTCTATTCATCTGTTCGTCTAGATATTCGCCGTATTGGCGCTTTGAAGGACCGTGAAGAAGTGATAGGCAACGCGACACGTGTTAAAGTTGTTAAAAACAAAGTGGCAGCACCGTTCAAGAAAGTTGAATTCGACATCATGTATGGCGAAGGCATTTCAAAAATGGGCGAACTGCTTGATTTGGGCGTTGTAGCAGGCATCGTCGACAAATCAGGCGCTTGGTTCAGCTATGGCGATGAACGACTTGGGCAAGGGCGTGAAAACTCTAAAGTCTTCTTGAAAGAGAACGAGAGCATCGCACTAGAGATCGAAGATAAAATCCGCGCATCGCACGG
The DNA here is from genome assembly GCA_028388995.1 of Ascidiaceihabitans sp. Classification (GTDB taxonomy): domain Bacteria; phylum Pseudomonadota; class Alphaproteobacteria; order Rhodobacterales; family Rhodobacteraceae; genus Ascidiaceihabitans. The sequence continues at coordinate 11,365 of JAOEQC010000015.1, forward strand.
CTTGGATTTCGACATGCCAGAGCACGAGAAAAAAGAAGATGATGGCGTTCTAGAAGGTTAAGAGCCTGTTCATCGACCAATTTTGGTCACGAATAGATTGATAAGGCGTCCCAGAGTGGGGCGCCTTGTTGCATTCTATGGCCTGTGCACTGTGGACAGTTGTTGGGTGGGGCGGTATTTCTGATCCTAACAAACTAATAATGCAATATTTGCCATAAGGCGCACGACATATGCCCACGTTAAATGATATCCGCTCGACCTTCTTGAACTACTTTGAAAAGCAGGGGCACCAAATCGTGCCTTCCAGCCCATTGGTGCCGCGCAACGATCCAACGTTGATGTTCGTTAACTCTGGTATGGTGCAGTTCAAAAACCTGTTCACAGGCGTTGAAACTCGCGACTATAGCCGCGCAACATCCGCGCAAAAATGCGTACGTGCTGGCGGCAAGCACAACGATCTGGACAACGTGGGCTACACCGCACGTCACCACACGTTCTTTGAAATGCTTGGTAATTTTAGCTTTGGCAATTACTTCAAAACGGAGGCCATTCCGTTTGCTTGGGAATTGCTGACCAAAGAATTCGACATCCCAAAAGACCGGCTGTTGGTGACCGTTTATCACACCGATGACGAAGCTGCGAACATGTGGAAGAAGGTTGCAGGTCTTTCTGATGACCGGATCATTCGCATTCCAACAGATGATAACTTCTGGCGTATGGGCCCAACAGGTCCATGTGGTCCATGTACTGAAATTTTCTTCGACCACGGCGATCACATTTGGGGCGGCCCTCCCGGTTCCCCTGAGGAAGACGGCGATCGTTTTATTGAAATTTGGAACCTTGTGTTCATGCAGAACGAACAGTTCGCTGACGGCAGCATGGTTCCGCTGGATATGCAGTCTATTGACACCGGCATGGGCCTTGAGCGAATTGGTGCGCTTTTGCAAGGCAAGCACGACAACTACGATACTGACCTGATGCGTAACTTGATCGAGGCCAGTGCGGATGCCTCCAGCTCTGATCCGGATGGACCGGGCAACACGCATCACCGCGTTATTGCCGACCACCTGCGGTCGACATCATTCCTGATGGCCGATGGTGTTATGCCGTCAAACGAGGGCCGTGGTTATGTGCTGCGCCGCATCATGCGCCGCGCCATGCGTCACGCGCATCTTTTGGGTGTCAAAGACCCGATGATGCACCAGCTGGTACCAGCCTTGGTTCAACAAATGGGCGCGGCTTATCCTGAGTTGGGTCATGCGCAGTCCTTGATCACAGAAACCCTGCATCAAGAAGAAACACGTTTTAAACAGACGTTGGATCGTGGTTTGAAATTGCTGGATGATGAAGTTGAAGGTTTGGCTGAAGGTGCTGATCTTTCTGGTGCGTCTGCATTTAAACTGTACGACACATATGGTTTCCCACTTGATTTGACTCAAGATGCTTTGCGCGAAAAGGGTCGTGGTGTGGACACTGTCGGCTTTGACACTGCTATGGCAGAGCAAAAGGCCAAGGCGCGCGCGGCGTGGTCTGGGTCTGGTGAAGCGGCGGATTCGACCTTTTGGTTTGACGTGGTGGACGAGTCCGGCACGACTGACTTCCTTGGTTATGACACTGAAACAGCTGAAGGCCAGATTGTTGGCTTGGTTTCTGATGGTGCTTTGGTTGACGCCGTTGAAACAGGTGGCGAGGTTCAGATCGCTTTGAACCAAACACCGTTTTACGCTGAAAGCGGTGGACAAGTCGGCGACACAGGCGTGATCCGCACGGAAAGCGGCACGGCCCGTGTAACGGATACCCGCAAGTCAGCTGGCGTGTTTATCCACATTGCGACAGTCGAAAAAGGTAGCATTACCAAAGGACAGGCGGCTGTTCTAGACGTTGATAACGCGCGTCGTATATCCATTCGTGCAAACCACTCTGTGACCCACTTGTTGCATGAAGCGCTTCGCGTTGCCTTGGGTGATCATGTGGCCCAACGTGGATCGTTGAATGCAGCCGATCGTCTGCGTTTTGATTTCAGTCACTCAAAAGCCCTAAGTGTTGAAGAACAGCGCAAGGTTGAGGCAGAGGTAAACGCCTACATTCGTCAGAATACCACCGTTGAAACACGCATCATGACGCCAGACGATGCGCGTGATCTGGGGGCGCAGGCTTTGTTCGGTGAAAAATATGGCGACGAAGTTCGTGTTGTGTCTATGGGGACCCAAGCCGGATCAGGCAAAGGGGCCGATGGTCAGACCTATTCACTTGAGTTGTGCGGTGGTACGCATGTGCGCCAAACGGGCGATATTGGTGCCTTTGCATTGCTCAGCGATAGTGCGTCCAGTTCCGGTGTGCGCAGGATCGAGGCGCTGACAGGTGCGGATGCGATCGCGTATTTACGTGGCCAAGATAAGTTACTGGCCGACACTGCGGCTGAGTTGAAAACTGCCGTTTCGGATGTGCCTGTTCGGGTCAAAGCATTGATGGACGAGCGCAAAGTCCTGGCTAATGAAGTGGCACAGTTGCGCCGTGAACTCGCGATGTCTGGCGGTGCTGCTGCGCCCGCTGAGGCGGAAGACGTGAACGGCGTGGCCTTCCTTGCACAATCATTGACTGGTGTGACGGGTAAAGACCTGCCAGCTCTGATTGACGAGCATAAAACACGTATCGGCTCAGGTGCTGTTCTGTTGATCGCGGATGCAGACGGCAAGGTGGCTGTGGCTGCTGGTGTTACTGCGGATAAGACTGACAGCGTCAGTGCTGTCGATCTGGTAAAGGTGGCAGTCGCCGAATTGGGCGGTAAAGGCGGCGGTGGTCGTGCGGATATGGCCCAAGGTGGGGCCAAAGATGCAACAAACGCAGAAGCAGCAATCAACGCGGCTAAGGCCGTCATCAAAGGATAAGTATCATGGGCGCACTTTGGATCGCACACGTCACCGTCACCGATGAAGAGGCGTATAAAAAATACGCCGCTGGCGCGACGGTTGCCATTGCAGAGCACGGCGGTGAATTTATCGCGCGTGCGGGTCGCTTTGTTCAGCTAGAGGGCAAAGAACGTCCGCGCAACGTGGTAGCAAGGTTCCCAGACGTTGAAACGGCAGAAAAATGTTATCACTCAGACACATATCAAGCCGCACTGGAGTTTGCTCGAGACGCATCAGAGCGAGAGCTGATGATTATCGAAACCACTGAATAATAAAAATGAAAGGGCGCTCCAATTTGGAGCGCCCTAATTCGTCAAGCTGTTGAAGGTTGGGACATATTCGCCCCAACCTTCGAATTCAATTTAACCAGCTTTTGCCATGCGCTTACGCTCGTTTGGATCCAAGTAACGCTTACGCATCCGAATATTGTTTGGCGTAACTTCTACCAACTCATCGTTGTCGATGTAGGCGATAGCCTCTTCGAGCGACAATGTGATTGGCGTAGTCAACTTAACGGCTTCGTCTGTACCGGACGCACGAACGTTGGTCAGTTTCTTACCTTTAAGCGGGTTCACTTCCAGATCGTTTTCACGGCTGTGCTGACCAATGACCATGCCTGTGTAAACTTCTGTTTGTGCACCGATCATCATTCTGCCGCGATCTTCCAAGTTCCACAACGCAAACGCCACTGCTGTGCCGTTTTCCATTGAGATAAGAACGCCTTGACGACGACCAGGGATAGAACCTTTGTGTGGTGCCCATGCGTGGAACACACGGTTCATAACGCCAGTACCGCGGGTGTCTGTTAGGAACTCGCCGTGGTAACCGATAAGGCCACGTGATGGTACGTGAGCCACGATGCGGGTTTTGCCTGCACCGGCTGGCTTCATCTCAACCAATTCACCTTTGCGCACACCAGTGATCTTTTCGATAACTGCGCCGGAGTATTCGTCATCAACGTCGATTGTGGCTTCTTCGATCGGCTCCATACGAACGCCATCGATTTCTTGGAACAAAACCTGTGGGCGTGAGATCGAAAGTTCAAAGCCTTCGCGACGCATATTTTCAATTAAAACACCCATCTGCAATTCGCCGCGACCTGCAACTTCAAACGCGTCACCACCTGGTGTGTCGCTGATTTTAACAGCAACGTTTGATTCTGCTTCTTTCATCAGACGGTCACGGATGACACGTGATTGAACTTTTTTACCGTCACGACCCGCAAGTGGGGAGTCGTTGATGCCAAAAGTCACAGTAATGGTTGGTGGATCGATTGGCTGTGCTTCGATCGCATCATTCACAGATGCATCTGCCAATGTGTCCGCAACGGTTGCTTTGGTCATACCAGCGATGGATACGATATCGCCTGCTTCAGCTAAGTCGATTGCAGTTTGTTCTAGACCACGGAAGCCCAAGATTTTTGTGCAACGGAAGTTTTCAATCAATGTGCCATCGCGTGACATTGCTTTGATCGTTTGACCGGCTTTCAAAGTACCTGTCTCAACGCGACCTGTAAGCAAGCGGCCCAAGAATGGGTCACCACCAAGTGTTGTTGCAAGCATTGTGAATGGCTTGTCTGTCTCAGTAATTTGAGCAGGGGATGGAACGTGCTCAAGGATTAGGTCAAATAATGCGTCTAGCCCATCACGTTTGCCGTCCAGCTCCATGTCAGCCCAACCATTACGGCCCGAAGCATACATTGTTGGGAAATCCAGTTGGTCGTCTGTTGCGTCCAAGTTGGCGAACAGATCGAAACACTCGTTCAAAGCGCGATCAGGCTCAGCGTCTGATTTGTCTACTTTGTTCACAACAACGATTGGACGTAGGCCCAATTTCAATGCTTTGGATGTCACAAACTTTGTTTGTGGCATTGGGCCCTCAGCCGCATCTACCAACAAAACAACACCGTCAACCATGGACAGAATACGTTCTACTTCGCCACCAAAGTCAGCGTGGCCTGGCGTATCAACGATATTGATACGTGTGCCTTTCCACTCAACTGAAGTCGGCTTGGCAAAAATAGTAATGCCGCGCTCGCGCTCTAGGTCATTGCTGTCCATAGCGCGCTCAGTCGTCGCTTGGTTTTCACGGTATGTACCGGATTGTTTCAACAGTTCGTCAACAAGCGTCGTTTTGCCGTGGTCAACGTGTGCGATAATCGCGATATTGCGAATGTCCATATTTCTAGCCTCTCGTGCGTTTGGGGGCGCTTAACGTGCCACGGCGCAGAAAGCTAGGGGAAATGCGTATAGCTAGTGGCTAGTGGTGTTGGAAAACATCTGAATAACAACAATGCCCGCAATAATGAGGGTTAACCCAGCGATAGCGGCTGCATCTAACCGCTGCCCGAAGATCACAAAGCCGATGATCGTAATGGTCATGATCCCAAGGCCTGACCACAATGCGTACACAATCCCTACGGGCATGTATTTAAGTGTTAATCCTAGAAAATAGAACGCCCCCATATAGGCAACAATAGCTATGAACGTTGGCCAAAGACGTGTGAACTGCTGGCTAGCTTGAAGGGCCGTCGTGCCGATAGTTTCCATCACAACTGCGACAAATAGGATGATATACTGCATTTACGGCCTTTCGGGGCATTTGAAGTACTGTGGCCCAGCACTTTGGTGCCGTCTACCTCAAAGCGTCAAAGTGGTGCTGTCTTTAATTTCTTCCATCACAAAACTGGCGGCAATGTCTGCAATGTGGAGGCGCGTGATCAATTGTTGATATAGGCGGTCATAGTCAACCATATCACTCACGCGCGCACGGATCAGGTAATCAAGGTCCCCAGTCATGCGATAGACGCTTAGAATGCCCGAAATCGCGTTTGTTGCGTTTGAGAAATCTTGCTGCCATTTAGGGTCGTGGCTGTTGGTACGTACCTGCATAAACACCATCAGGCCAAGATCGACCTTAATGGGGTCAATCAGTGCCACGCGTTTGCTAATAACACCTGATGTTTCCATCGCCTTAACGCGGCGCCAGCAAGCGTTGCGCGACAGACCGATGGTTTCGCCCAGCTGATCAAGCGAAATTGCGGCATCTGCTTGTAGGGCATTTAGTATTTTACGGTCAAGTTCGTCCAGTTTATCCATATGTCATCAATAGTCGGGATAATATCCCAGCGCAACGGTCAGAATGCGTGCATTTTGGGACCGATAGTAAACAGATGTCTGCGATAAAGACCTTAACACAATATCAGGAGATGGATTATGTTTGGTCGTTTGTTCTTGGATCACCCGCGCAGCGTCGATGAGAGCTATTTTGAGCACCTGTTGTTTGCAGGTGGCTTTGCGCTGCGTTTATTGGGGGCAGGAGTAGCGACGCTGGTGCACGCGTTGGTCCCATGTCTGTTTGAAAAGACTGCAAGCCAGATGATCACGCAAATGCATGATCAAATTCACAATCGTTGATCAGTTGGCAGTCTTAAAAAAGGCAGATATTTTAACGCGTGCGTAATCCCAAAGAGCTGGCGCACCGATCTTGATCTTTGAGCCAACACGATCTTCGATCATTTGTTCGGTAACGTTGTAGTCTGTCCAGCTGCCACCACCGGCTGCGAGGTTCAGCATCGGGGGTTGGAAGCGATCCAATGATTTTGCGAATTGTGCATCATCTGTTTCTGCGGCCTCAAACTCTTCCCAAATAGCACGAAGTTCATCGCACAGGTCATTGGGAAGTAATCCAAATATGCGATCTGCAGCAATTTGTTCGGCGGCTTCCATTGCGGCCACATCGACGTCGTCAAAAATCGGATTGTCACCTGCATCGATCTCAACCAGATCATGTAGGATCAGCATTTTAATTACGCGCGCGATATCCACGCCTGATTTGGCCTGATCAGACAGCACCAGCGCATATAGCGTCAGGTGCCATGAATGTTCGGCACTATTTTCCGCACGCGAGTGGTCTGCAAGTACAGTTGCGCGATCAATAGATTTGAGTTTGTCCGCCTCATTAAGAAAGGCGATTTGCTGGTCTAGACGGGCTGTCATCTATATCTGCCTGCCTAACTTATTCAGCTTTGTTGGCGCTGTGCGCCTTGATTTGTTTTGCTAAGAAGTCGCGCCCTAGAATTTGGGCCATCCGCGTACGGATGGCCGTCAAAAATGCTTCTTCCAGCGTTTGGTTGGATGCGCCTAAAACTTCACCAACCTTCATAAACAGACGGTCGCCGCCAACCTCTTTTCGGACGGCTAGACATTCAACAGCCAGTTTGTTGGCCATTTTTGTTACTGCTGGATCACTCAATTAGCGGGTGTTTTCAGTCAAGCGGCGCTTCACGTAGTCAGTGGTGTGACCGATCATCGTGTCCAGGTGTGGTTCTTCAAAGAAGTGGCCAGCACCTTCAACTTCGGTGTGTGTGACAGTGATGCCTTTTTGCTCATGCAACTTTCCAACAAGGGTGTGGGTGTCTGCAGGCGGTGCCACGCGGTCAGCTGTACCGTTGATGACCAAGCCAGAAGACGGGCAGGGTGCAAGGAACGAGAAGTCATACATGTTCGCAGGTGGCGCAACCGAGATGAAACCAGTAATTTCGGGGCGCCGCATGAGCAATTGCATGCCAATCCAAGCGCCAAACGAGAAACCAGCAACCCAGCAATGCTTGGAGTTGTTGTTCATCGATTGAAGGTAATCCAGCGCAGATGCTGCATCCGACAATTCGCCAATACCTTGATCGTATTCGCCTTGCGAACGGCCAACACCGCGAAAGTTGAAGCGAAGGACTGTGAACCCCATATTGTAAAAGGCATAATGCAGTGAGTGCACAACCTTTTGGTTCATAGTGCCACCAAATTGCGGGTGCGGGTGCAAAACGATCGCGATCGGTGCGTCACGTTCTTTTTGAGGGTGGTAGCGGCCTTCAAGGCGGCCTTCGGGTCCAGGGAAAATGACCTCGGGCATGAGCGTCCTTGCATTTTTGAGTTCAACGGATGGTGGTTCAATTCTTGACGAATATAACCGGTTACCTTAGAACGTTTCTAAATTACATGCGCGCAGGGCTTGCGCGTTTGTTGCGATGTATGGCGTTGCGTGCGAAACGTCAATCAAATCTAGCGAAAGCAAGGGATTTTGCGATGAAACTGTCGACGAAAGGACGCTATGCAATGGTTGCGTTGGCTGACATCGCGTTGCAGCCCGAGGAGAATCTGGTGAGCCTCGGCGATATCGCTGAACGTCAGAGCATCTCACTACCTTACCTTGAGCAATTGTTCGTGAAGTTGCGCCGCTCTGAGTTGGTTTCGTCTGTGCGTGGCCCAGGTGGCGGTTATCGTCTGGCCCGTTCACCGTCCGACATCCGGGTTGTGGACATTTTGTCTGCTGTCGATGAGTCCGTTGATGCGATGCACAAGGGGGCTGGTGCATCTGGTGGTACTTCGGGTTCACGTGCGCAGTCCTTGACCAATCGGTTGTGGGAAGGCCTAAGCGCGAATGTTTATGTGTATTTGCACCAAACGCGGTTGTCGGATGTGATTTCCAATGAGTTGGCGCCGTGCCCGGCTGTTCCAAATCTGTTTGATGTTGTGGATGTTTGATCTGTTGAAAGGGGGCCAGTCCCCGTCCTGCGGTTTTCCCCGGAGTTTGTTTTGTAAGATGAAGAGGGATGTGTCGTGAGCCGAGTGTACTTCGATCATAATGCGACAACGCCTTTGCGCGATGCGGCGCGTGCGGCGATGGTGACCGCTATGGATGTTGTGGGGAATCCTTCTTCTGTGCATACCGAGGGGCGTGCAGCCAAGATGATGGTCGAGCGCGCCCGTGTGCAGGTTGCTGAGTTGGTCGGCTGTTTGCCGACACAAATTGTTTTTACCGGGTCAGCGACTGAGGCGGCTGCTTTGGCGGTTGCTCAGAAAGATCGTCATGGTGGTCAGTTTGTATCGTTGGAGACCGAACATGATTGTTTTTTAGCTTGGGATGAGGCAGCAAAGGAGGGTCCTGCTTTGTACGCGATTTCTGCGGCTAATTCTGAGACTGGAGTTATGAAGCCAGCAGTGGTTTCAAACGTGAGCGTATCTGGTGCCGTGGTGTGCGATATCACGCAGATCGCTGGGAAGATGCCCGTGATATATGATGAAAGTGGCAAGCCGTCTTACATGATCCTGTCCGCGCATAAGTTGGGTGGCCCTAAAGGTGTTGGGGCGCTGGTTAACTTTACCGCAGATGATCCACTGGCGATTTTGCGTGGTGGTGGGCAAGAAATGGGCCGTCGTTCTGGAACCGAAAATGTTATTGGTATCGCTGGATTTGGCGCGGCGGCAGTCGCGGCTAGGAAAGATGTAGCCAATGGTGCATGGGAACGGGTTGCGAAACTTAGAAATATTCTAGAGAAGGCCCTTGAGACCGCGTCAAAGAAGGCTATTTTTGTTGGGAATGACCAACAACGCTTACCGAACACTTCTTGCATCCTGACACCGGGATGGAAGGGAGAGACGCAGGTGATGCAAATGGATTTGGCTGGCTTTGCAGTTTCTGCGGGCTCTGCTTGCTCATCGGGCAAAGTGCGCGCCAGTCGCGTCCTGACGGCGATGGGCTATGAAGATGAGTTGGCAGCTTGTGCGATCCGTGTGTCGCTAGGGTTGTCAAATACTGAAGATGAAATTCTGCGCTTTGCCGATGTTTGGGCGCAAAAACTTAAGAAACATGAGGCACGCGCGGCGTAACGCTGTGAGCCAACAAGAGGAAATCTGAGCATGGACAATATGGTCAAAGATGGCGTCGATCAGGATACCGTCGACGCAGTACGCGAAGTTGGTGGAGCCTATAAGCACGGGTGGAACACTGACATTGAAATGGAATACGCCCCAAAGGGTCTTTCCACAGATATCGTGCGTTTGATTTCTGAAAAGAATGAAGAACCTGAGTGGATGCTGGAGTGGCGTTTGGCCGCTTATGATCGTTGGTTGAAGTTGGAAGAGCCTGATTGGGCGATGGTCGACTACCCCAAAATCGATTTCCAAGACCAGTATTATTATGCCCGTCCAAAATCTATGGAAGTGAAGCCAAAGTCATTGGATGAGGTCGATCCTAAATTGTTGGAAACCTACAAAAAGCTAGGCATTCCCTTGAAAGAACAAGCATTGCTTGCTGGTGTTGAAGCACCAGAAGGCGAACGTAAGGTTGCTGTGGATGCGGTGTTTGACTCAGTTTCTGTTGGCACAACCTTTAAGGACGAGCTGCTGAAGGCGGGCGTGATTTTTTGCTCAATCTCAGAGGCAATCAAAGACTACCCTGAATTGGTTAAAAAGTACCTTGGTACCGTGGTTCCTGTCTCAGATAACTACTATGCTACTTTGAATTCTGCCGTGTTCTCCGATGGGTCGTTCGTTTACATCCCGCCAAACACACGTTGCCCAATGGAGCTGTCCACGTATTTCCGCATCAATGCAGAAAACACGGGTCAGTTTGAGCGCACGTTGATCATCGCCGACAAGGGTTCCTACGTTTCATACCTTGAGGGCTGTACAGCACCGCAACGAGATATCGCGCAATTGCACGCCGCTGTTGTTGAGTTGGTTCTGCTGGACGACGCTGAAATCAAGTACTCAACCGTTCAAAACTGGTTTCCAGGGGATGAGAATGGCAAGGGCGGCATCTATAACTTCGTGACGAAACGTGCGGATTGTCGTGGTGATCGTTCAAAAGTGATGTGGACCCAAGTTGAAACCGGTTCTGCCGTCACTTGGAAATACCCGTCCTGTGTATTGCGCGGCGATGACAGCCAAGGCGAGTTCTATTCAATCGCCATTGCGAACAACATGCAGCAGGCTGACACGGGCACCAAAATGATCCACCTGGGCAAACGCACCAAGTCGCGCATTGTGTCCAAAGGTATCTCTGCAGGCAAGGCCCAGAACACATATCGTGGGCTGGTTTCTATGCACCCTAAAGCAAAGGAATCGCGCAACTATACACAGTGTGACAGCTTGTTGATCGGTGATAAATGCGGGGCGCACACGGTGCCGTATATCGAGGTGAAAAATAATTCATCACGCGTTGAGCACGAAGCCACCACGTCCAAAGTCGATGACGATCAGCTGTTCTATTGCCGCTCGCGCGGAATGGACGAAGAAGAGGCGGTTGCCTTGGTCGTCAACGGGTTCTGCAAGGACGTGCTTCAGGCACTTCCGATGGAATTCGCGATGGAAGCACAGGCGCTTGTAGCAATTTCGCTTGAAGGGTCTGTTGGCTAATCATGGTCGAGGAAGCCCACAAACGTCCAGACCTCACAATACCGGAGGCCGAAGCAGATTTTTTGTGCCAGCATTATGAGGAAGCGGATGTGATCCTTGGATACGGATCGGGTGGTTCGACGGTTATGGCGTCTGAAATGGAAGGCAAGTACATCACAAGTGTCGAAAGCGACAAGGCGTGGTGGAAAATGATTATGGAATGGTTTGAAACCAATCCAGCATCAAACGGGTCCACTGTCGATATGCTTTATGCCGACATTGGACCAACCCGCGAGTGGGGGCATCCCAAGGATGAGCGCGCTTGAAAACAGTTTGCGCAGTAGTATCCGCTGGCTGTGTGGGAAATGGATAAGCTACGCGCCCCAGACGTTGTTTTGGTTGACGGGCGTTTCCGTGTCGGATGTGCCTTGGCCACGGCATACAATATAAAGCAGCTAACCGTGCTGCTGTTTGACGATTATACGCCACGTAAGTGGATGCACGCGACCGAGGGCTTTCTTGGTCAACCAGAAATTACGGGCCGTATGGCCACGTTTAAACTTGAACCGCAGCCGTTCCCAACGGGACGTATGCTTGATATTATTGATTACATGCTGCGCCCATAATTGGGCAGTGAGGGAATAAAATGCTGAAGATTGAAAACCTGCACGTCAAACTTGAAGACGAAGAAAAGCAAATCTTGAAAGGTGTGAACCTTGAGGTTGGCGCGGGCCAAGTGCACGCGATTATGGGCCCAAACGGTTCTGGTAAGTCCACGTTGTCCTATGTTTTGTCTGGCCGCGAAGGTTACGAAGTAACGGATGGCGAAGCGCATTTGGGTGACGTTGACTTGCTTGACATCGAACCAGAAGAGCGTGCGGCAGCTGGCCTGTTCTTGGCTTTCCAATACCCTGTAGAGATCCCAGGCGTTGGCAACATGACTTTCCTGCGCACAGCCGTAAACGCACAGCGTAAAGCGCGCGGTGAAGAAGAAATGTCTGCCGCTGAATTCCTTAAAGTTGTTCGCGCAAAAGCGAGGACACTGAAAATCGACTCTGACATGTTGAAGCGTCCAGTCAACGTTGGCTTTTCCGGTGGTGAGAAAAAGCGCAACGAGATTTTGCAGATGGCGATGCTTGAGCCAAAGATGTGCATCTTGGACGAGACAGACTCGGGTCTAGATGTTGATGCGATGAAGTTGGTCTCTGAAGGCGTGAATGCTTTGCGTTCTGAAGGTCGCTCTTTTTTGGTCATCACGCACTACCAGCGTCTTTTGGACCATATCAAGCCTGACGTGGTTCACATCATGGCAAACGGCCGTATCATCAAATCTGGCGGCCCGGAGTTGGCTTTAGAAGTTGAACAGAACGGTTACGCCGACATCTTGGCAGAGGTTTCCTAATGAGCGCTGTTGCTGAAACGATGAATGTCACTGATGAGCGTTTGGCGGGTTTGACCCTGCCAGCGGGCGGATGGTCTGACGCGGCGCGCAAGGATGCTTTGTCACGTGTTCAGATGATGGGGTTGCCAAGCCGTCGTGACGAATATTGGAAATTCACACGTCCAGACACACTGACCCAAGCGTTTGCTGTGCCCGCGGCCCTGTTTCACAATGATGAAGCAGCACTGTTTGATGACGTTGAACGCCTCAAAATCGTATTTGTAGACGGTGTATTTGATGCGGATGCCTCTGATGATCTGTCACTTGAGGGTGTAAACATCGAACGTCTGGCATCTGCGGATACCGATATCCATTGGGCCCGCGATATTTATGGTGTGCTAGAAACCAACGGTCAAAAGCCTGTTGAGCGTCCTTTGGCCGCCTTGAACACTGCCTTTGCAACGGATGGTGTTTTGATCCACGTGACGGGTGCAGCAAGCAAGCCGATCAACATGATCTACCTTCACAACTCGGAAACATCTGATGTGATGTTGCACAATGTGATCAAGTTGGATGCAGGCGCTAGCCTTACTGTTCTGGAAACAGGGCCCGCTGCAGCACGCCTCAACATGGTGACGGAAGTTGAAGTTGCTGACACCGCAGCGTTACATCACATTCGTGCCCAAGGGCGCGACCACGAATGCCGCGCGGCGACGCATATTTTTGCACGTTTGGGCACTGAATCAGTGTTCAAATCCTTTACCCTGACTGCCAATGGCGTGATGACGCGCAACGAATGTGTCCTTGAGCTGACAGGTGACGATGCAAAAGCAACCGTTGGTGGCGCATGTGTAGGCGACGGTGATTTTCACCACGACGACACAGTGTTCATCACCCATGACGCAGAAAACTGTGAAAGCCGCCAGGTGTTTAAAAAGGTTCTGCGAAACGGCGCGACAGGCGTTTTCCAAGGCAAAATCTTGGTCAAAGCCGGTGCGCAAAAGACCGATGGCTATCAGATCAGCCAATCGTTGCTTTTGGATGGTGACAGCCAGTTCTTGGCCAAGCCTGAGCTCGAAATCTACGCCGATGACGTGATCTGTTCACACGGATCCACCTCTGGTGCGATTGATGAAACCGCATTGTTTTATCTACAATCACGTGGGATCAGCAAGCCAGTCGCGACTGACTTGTTGACCCTGTCGTTCTTGGCTGAAGCCGTGGACGAGATCGAAGATGAAACACTGCGCGAGCAAATCAACCAACGCATGGCGTCTTGGTTGGAACGGCGTCGCGGCTGATGTCTGTTACTGCAGATATTAGGGCCAGCTATTGCGGACCGGGTCGCGTTGTGGCGCGGTTTTTGGGGCAGGGACGGCGTGAAGGTTTTGCGCTGAACATTCTACTGTTCGCATGCATCATGATGTTCATCGCGCAAGCTCCATACCAAGCACGCGAATCCCATTTCGATCCAGACGTTCCTTTGATGGCGCGGATGTATTGGAGCGCGTTTTTGTGGATCTTTTTGGTCCCGCTACTGCTCTATGGCTTTGCGGCCTTCATGTACGGCCTCGCACTTTTGGCAGGTCGCAACATCACAGGGTATGGCGTTCGTCTTAGCTTGTTTTGGGCGCTGCTTGCCAGCAGCCCGATGTTTTTGCTGTTGGGGTTAATTGCAGCCTTCATCGGTCCAGGTGCTGGTTTGCAACTGGTCGGCATTCTATGGCTCGCCAACATCTTATGGTTTTGGATTGCAGGAATGCGCGCTGCAGAAAGTGTCGATCTATGAACTTGAATGTCCAATCATCGGGCGTGCTTGTTGCACTGACTTTGCGTGACCCTGCTAATGCAGCACGCTTGGTTATCGCTGCGGGCTATGGCCGTGATGTTCTTTGGACGTTTCTGTTACTTGTTAGCATTGCTAATGCAGCCCTTGTTTGGTTGTCTAATACGTTGACTGGCCCAACCCCAGAACAATTGGCGCAAATGCCAATCCAAATTCCGGAGATCATCTTTAGCCCACTATTTGCGTTTGTGTTTCTGGCGGGTGCCTTGGTGATCACGGTCCATGTTTTGCATTGGATCGGCGCTGCGATTGGTGGGGAGGGCAGCTTGGACGACATGTTGTCCGTCTTGGTGTGGTTGCAAGCCATGCGTGCCTTGGCCCAAGTTGTCTTGTTGGTGTTGCTTCTGGTGGCCCCATCGATTGCTGGTTTGTTTGGGCTGGCCGTTGCTTTGTTCAGCCTGTGGATATTGGTTCACTGCGTTAATGAAGGCGCGGGCCTTGGCTCTGTTTTCAAAACTGTTGGGGTTCTACTGTCGGCAACCGTTGGCATAATCATGGGCCTTAGTTTTATCCTGACCATTACTGGTCTCGCCTCTATGGGAATTTCTCCGAATGTATGATGTCGCTAAAGTACGTGCTGATTTCCCAATTCTTGCACGAGAAGTGAACGGTAAGCGTTTGGTTTACCTTGATAATGGTGCATCCGCGCAAAAGCCGCAGGTCGTGATTGATACTATCACACGCGCTTATGCAGAAGAGTATGCAAATGTGCATCGTGGCCTTCATTTTTTGTCGAACCTTGCAACAGACAATTATGAGGCAGTGCGCGGAAAAATCGCCAAATTCATGAACGCGGGCTCAGAAAACGAAATCGTTTTCAATTCAGGTACCACCGAGGGTATCAATATGGTTGCCTATGGTTGGGCTATGCCGAACCTAAAATCTGGCGATGAAATCATCCTAAGTGTCATGGAGCACCACGCCAATATCGTGCCTTGGCACTTTCTGCGTGAACGCCAAGGTGTCGTGATTAAATGGGTGGATGTGGATGCAACTGGCGCCTTGGACCCTCAGGCCGTTCTTGATGCAATCACACCAAAAACAAAACTTATCGCAATTACACATATGTCCAACGTTCTGGGCACTAAAGTCGATGTAAAAACCATTTGCGCGGGCGCACGTTCAAAAGGCGTGCGCGTCTTGGTGGATGGGTCACAAGCGGCGGTACACATGCCAGTAGATGTTCAAGATATCGATGCAGATTTTTATGTTGTAACGGGTCACAAATTATACGGTCCATCAGGTTCTGGCGCGATCCACATCAAACCAGAACGGATGGCTGAGATGCAGCCATTCATCGGCGGTGGTGATATGATCCGCGAGGTGTCTAAATTAGGTGTCATCTATAATGACGCCCCGATGAAGTTCGAGGCAGGCACACCGGGGATCGTTCAAATGATTGGTCTTGGCACGGCCGTCGATTACATGATGGACACTGGAATGGACGCAATTGCGGTTCATGAGAATAGCCTACGTGATTACGCTGTTGCAAAACTTGAAGGTTTGAATTGGATCCAAATCCAAGGAACAACCGCTGACAAAGGAGCTATCTTTAGCTTCACAATGGATGGTGCTGCACATGCACATGACATCTCGACTATCCTTGATAAAAAAGGCGTTGCAGTGCGGGCAGGGCAGCATTGTACTGGTCCATTGATGGAACACCTTGGTCTCACTGCCACATGCCGTGCGTCTTTTGCGATGTATAACACAACTGATGAAGTTGATGTTTGGATCGATGCGTTAGAACTTGCACACGATCTTTTCGCTTAAGGTGCAAACTCTTCGCGTCATTTAGCAATTGCAGCGCAACAGCTGCAAAGCTATACCGCGCATGCACGGTCCCATAGCTCAGCTGGATAGAGTACTCGCCTCCGAAGCGAGGGGTCGCTGGTTCAAATCCAGCTGGGACCACCATTTTTTACATTCTTAACAAACGAAAGCGCCCCAAAAGGCGCTTTCGTTTGTACCTTCATAATAGCTGTTTGAAAACTCAGCTGCCCCATGTGCGGACAACACCGCAATCCATATGGACAAAGTTGGAACCGGAATAACGTCCAACACCACCACCACGACAAGCTGCTGCTGCACGGGCCATTTGGCCAACAGAGCGGGTCGATAGACGCAAATCAGCGGCCTTCCCTTCCATGTGTAAAGAATTCTTAGCAACGCCTTTTAAGCGTGAACGCAGCATAGCATTGGTTTTAGGGCTGCGGTATCCAGACAACAACATATATGGTTCGTTGGCATCCATCATATTGTGGGCGGCAGCCATAACGTCGATTGTACGTAAATTTATAGATTTCACACTACCAGTACGCCAGTCACGCATGAAGTAATCCACCTCTTTTAAAGCGTCTTTGATGTATTTGCCTTCAATCCAATAGATCATATTAATACGCTCACCGGTTCGACCCGAAAACATACGAATACGACGAATATCGCCAGCACCACGTAAAATACCTGTTGCATTTGAGAGAGTAGGGGCGGCTGTTACTGTTGTCGCGGCAAATGCCCCCAACAACGCGCGGCGGGTCAAAGAACCCGAGTTGCCATTAATCGTCATAGTATAACGTGTCCCTGTTTCCCGCGGTGCAAGCACGGGCAATTCATCTTGTCCCCAGATCCACCATCCTTATTGCATAAGCCGAATCGTTAACCAAGCAATGAATTTCCAGCATCAAAAATTTCGATAAATTTAGGCGATTTTCTGCGCAGCTTATAGATAATGCAGCCGAATTACCGAAACAACGGCGGCAACATGCAACACTTCGTCCATCTGAACATAATCTTAAGGGTGTGGCGTGAATGTGAATGGACAACTCTTTGTGCATCCAACAAAATGCGAGAATTCTTGCGAGTGCATTTTTCTAGAGGGGTGGATACGTTGCAACGCATATTCAAGATGACATCTGTTCTGGTTTTGATGCTAATAGTTCTGGGGCTTTTCATTGCTCCGAAACCTGCTGACGCACAAGCCAAAGCATTCGAACAAGCTGTGGCCGAAGCTGCCGCGCTCGATAAAGACATCGCAGCATTCTATCAGGCCTTTGGTTACAAGAGCGTTTGGACAGGCCGCTCTGGTCCCGAACGCTCTCGCCGTAAGGCGTTGATCAAAGCGTTGGCGAATGCTTCATCTCACGGTTTGCCAGCTGGGCGTTACGATACCGAAGGGCTTCAAGCGAAGATGAAAGCCGCGCGTGGCCCAGGAGAGCGTGGTGCTGTTGAGGTCGAAATCAGCCGTGTCTTTTTGCAATATGCGCGTGATCTTCAAACCGGTGTCTTGATCCCCAGCCGTGTGAACAGCGCAATTGTACGTAAAGTGCCTTACCGCGATCGCACATCTTACCTTGTCAATTTAGTCAAATCTTCACCCTCGGAATTTTTTGAATCCTTGGCTCCCAAGACCATCGAATACGACGCATTGTTAAAAGAAAAGCTACGTCTTGAACGTCTACTTGGTAAAGGTGGATGGGGTATTACTGTTCCTGCTAAGTCATTGAAACCTGGTCAATCTGGAGCATCTGTCGTGGTACTTCGCAATCGATTGAGGCTGATGGGCTTTATGAAGCGTAGTTCAACACAGACCTATGATGGCATCATAAAATCAGCAGTTCAAAAGTTTCAAGCTGCTCATGGCCTGTCTACAGATGGCATTGCTGGCCAAGCCACTATGCCAGAGCTAAACAAAAGTTTAAGTACTCGGCTACAATCCGTAATCGTTGCAATGGAACGTGAGCGTTGGTTTAACAGAGAACGTGGCGAGCGGCACATTTTGGTAAACATTCCAGACTTTACAGCCAAGATCGTCGATAATCAGAAAGTTACGTTTGAAACGCGTTCCGTTGTTGGTTCAATTGAAACAGATCGTTCAACAGTCGAGTTCTCCGATTTAATGGAATATATGGTCATTAATCCGAGCTGGTACGTTCCATCTTCCATTGCGACACTAGAGTTTCTGCCTAAGTTACAAATTGATAACAGCTCCATGCCTCAAATTGAAATAACAAACAAGGAAGGCTTGGTAGTCGACAGTGCTAACGTGAATTTTTCCTTGTTTGATGTAGAAAATTTTCCATTTACTATGCGAGAACCTCCGTCCAATGAGAATGCTTTGGGATTAGTAAAATTTATTTTTCCTAATCCTTACAACATCTATTTACATGACACGCCTGCAAAAAACCTATTTTCGCGTGAAGTTCGCGCGTTCAGCCACGGTTGTGTTCGTTTGGCGGACCCATTTGATTTCGCCTACTCGTTGTTGGCAAAAGAGGTTCGGAACCCGAAAGAGTTTTTCCAAGAGCAGTTGGCAACGGGGGAAGAGCAGCAGGTATACCTAGAATCCCCCGTTCCCATACACATTATTTACCGAACAGCGTTTATCAATGCCAAAGGCCACATACAGTATCGCCGCGATGTTTATGGGCGTGATGCACAAGTTTGGAAGGCTTTGGCCAAGGCAGGGGTGGCATTGCGCGCCGTACAAGGTTAATTCAGGTCTTGTAGTTTACGGGACGCTGATCATATGAGTCATTCCATTAAAGACATCGCAGCGGCGCTCGGGGCACAAGCCTTTGGAGCAGTTGATCGGTTGATCATATCGGTTCAGGAACCAGAAAGCGCAGGACCTGACGATCTGGCTTTGGCGATGGACGTAAAATACGCCGAAAGCCTATCAAGTGGGAAAGCCCGCGCTGCAATGGTCTGGGAAGGCGCTGATTGGGAGGCGATGGGACTTGAAGCTGCGATCGTTCCAAAACGTGCCCGTTTCGCAATGGCACCCCTGACGGCCTTAATGAATCAGGGGCAGGGCTTTGGTGTAGGCATTCACCCAAGTGCGGTTATCGATCCATCTGCTGAACTGGCTGATGACATTTCTGTTGGACCGCTGGCTGTGATTGGCCCACGCGCCAAGATTGGCGCAGGCAGTGTTGTTGGGCCGCAGTGTTATATCGGTATGGACGTAACGATAGGTAAAGATGCCTATTTGCGCGAACAGGTCAGCATCGGCGCACGCGTCCGGATCGGCGAGCGTTTCATCGCACAGCCGGGTGCTAAGATCGGTGGTGATGGATTCAGTTTCACCTCTGCCGAAAAGTCTGGCATCGAAGCGGTTCGTGAAAGCCTTGGTTATCAACAAGAGACTGAGGCGCAATCATGGACCCGCATCCATTCGCTAGGCTCTGTTGTGATTGGTAATGACGTTGAAATCGGAGCAATTACAACCGTGGACAGCGGAACCATCCGTGACACAGTCATTGGCGATGGGTGCAAGTTCGACAACATGGCCCAGATTGGCCACAACGTGCGTATCGGTCGTGATTGTATGATTTGCGGTCACGTGGCCATTGCCGGTTCAACCGTTGTGGGAAACAACGTGGTCCTTGGAGGCATGACTGGGGTAACCGACAATATCTTTATTGGTGATCGCGTGATCACTGGCGGCGCAACCAAAATCCTAAGCAACGTGCCTGCGGGCCGTGTGATGTTGGGCTATCCAGCCACACAAATGGACAAACAATTAGAGATTTACAAACTAATCCGTCGTTTGCCACGCCTGTTCCGTGATGTGACAGCGCTTAAAAACCGAACGTCTGATGACAGCAAAGACTAAAAGGTAAAATCATGAGTGTGACTGATAAGATAATCGAGATTATTGCGGAGCAAGCAGTTCTTGAAACCTCCGATGTGACGAAGGAGAGCACGCTTGAGGATCTAGGGATTGATAGCCTTGGTCTGGTAGAAAGCATTTACGCCATTGAGGAAGAGTTTGATATCACAGTTCCGTTCAATGCGAATGAACCAACCAACAGTGATTTTGACATTTCAAGCATCTCAAAGATTATCGAAGTCGTAGAGCGTCTATTGAAAGAGCAGGCAGGTTAACCTGATGAAACGCGTGGTCATCACGGGTGCTGGGACCATCAACGCTTTGGGTCACAGTGTGGCCGATACAATGACAGCTTTGGCAGAGGGTCGCTGTGGCATAGGTCCTTTGGCATTTCGTGATGTCGAACGCCTGTCAATCCAAATAGGCGGACAGGTGCGTGGGTTTGAGGCCGCAGGGCGTTACAACCGCCAACAGATGTCGCTGTATGACCGTTTCACGCAGTTCACGCTTGCCGCTGCTGCTGAGGCAATCGCCCAATCAGGTATTACCTTCAGCGGTGAATTAGCCGCTAAATCGGGCGTTGTCCTCGGTACAGCCGGTGGTGGCGTAAGCACATGGGACGACAACTATCGTTCGGTTTATGAGGACGGCAAAAACCGCGTTCACCCATTTGTTGTGCCAAAGCTGATGAACAACGCAGCTGCCAGCCACGTCAGCATAGAATATAACCTTAAGGGCCCGTCTTTCACCGTTTCTACGGCCTGTGCCTCATCCAATCATGCAATGGCGCAAGCCTTTCAAATGGTGCGCACTGGGATGGCCCCTGCAATGGTAACAGGCGGATCTGAATCCATGTTATGCTTTGGTGGGGTAAAAGCGTGGGAAGGTTTGCGCGTCATGTCCAAGGACGCCTGCCGTCCGTTTTCTGCCAATCGAAATGGTATGGTTCAGGGTGAAGGCGCAGGTATCTTTGTGTTTGAAGAATACGAACACGCACGCGCACGCGGCGCTGACATCTTATGTGAAGTTGCAGGTTGTGCTATGTCTTCAGATGCCACAGACATCGTCATGCCGTCCAAAAACGGGGCCGCGCGGGCAATTGCGGGTGCGCTAAATGATGCAAGGCTCAATCCAGAAGACGTCGGCTATATCAACGCTCACGGAACTGGAACAGCTGCCAATGACAAAACTGAATGTGCCGCGGTAGCCGATGTGTTTGGACCGTGTGCGGATAAGTTGATGATATCGTCAACCAAATCCATGCACGGTCACTTGATTGGTGGTACCGGCGCTGTAGAGCTGTTGGCTTGCATCATGGCGCTTCGTGATGGCGTGATCGCACCGACCATAGGCTATGAAGAAGCTGATCCTGAATGTGCCCTTGATGTGGTGCCTAATGAGGCGCGCAATGCGGCGGTTGATGTGGTTCTTTCCAATGCGTTTGCCTTTGGTGGAATGAACGCTGTCTTAGCGCTTCGTAAAGTATAGAAACGAAAAAGGCCGCCTGTAAAACAGACGGCCCTTCGTTTTAGTCATGTTTGGATTACGGCTCGACGATAGATACGTTGTCATAGGCAGCTGTGAAACCAGTCAACGACAAGGCAAGCTCAACCTTTTGATCTGGTGCCAGTGCCGGAACGATTGTGACCGTCGCAGCATTGCCGCGTTTGAAGCTTGCTATATCCTCGGATGTAAATCCAACCCGTGCATAGCAACCAACTTGGCTACAGAACGAATATGGGTACCTGCGTGCATTGCCACCATCAACTGAAAGCGTGATCTGTTGTGGTAGGGAAGTTTCAAGCGGCACGACGATTGTTGCGCCTGCTTTCGCGCGACCACCGTCTTTTAGACGAAAGATTGAGACCTCAGCGACGGGTGACCCTTCACCGTCGTCCATCAGTTGATACATCTGACAAGGGTCTTCTGTGCCTTCTTCGCCTTTGACGCAGCGCATTTGCCAATCGCCAACTGCTTCCTTGACGTAAAGCTGTCCAATCACTGGTTCTGGTTGCGCTTCTTCACCAAGGCTTAAGTCTGTTTTGTTTTCTTCAGTTGCTGCAGCTTCGTCACCATCAGATTGTGTTTCAACAGCTTCGGCTTCTACGGCTGTTTCAGTTTCTGCTGGTGTTGCTGTTTCTTGGGCAAAGGTCGCACCAGTGGTCCCAAAAACTAGTGCGGTGCTTAAAAATACTGCATTGCGAAAATTGGTCATTAGATATCCATTATTCATTGTTTTGAGTGCGCTTTTAACATGACGAAATAAGCATGTCAGTTGCGAACCGCATCAGATTTTTCTAATTTGGGCAGATTTTTGCTGGTTTAAATGTGTAAACCAGCCGGTTCATACAAAAAAGAAAAGAGGGCTTCGTTGAGCTCTCTTTTCCAATTTATTTTCCCCATCGGACTGAACCGACTTCTGGTATTACGGTACGAAACGATATGAGGTCGGTCAACAGCTAGTTTGGACCAAAATGGCCAAAGGACTACGGGGTCTTTACCGTAAAAAGGGCCGTAGCCTAGTGCACGGCCAGTCTGAAAGGGAGGAAGTGTCCTAAACGCGAAGGACATTTAGGTTTGGAACAAAAAACAATATGAGCCCCAAAGATTAAGTTTGTATGATGGTTACGAATATAGATTTTGAACAAAAGGTTAACGCATATGAAATCCAAACTATTTATCGGCGGCGGAGGCGTCGGCGGTGGTGATTGCGCGGTTAAGAAATGCCTTGGGCTAAAGTATGCGAACCGCCATGGTTTGATCGCTGGCGCTACAGGCACGGTTAAAACCGTTACTCTTCAAATCCTTGCCTAAGGGTTTTCCAATGCTGGTGTTCCAGTATTCTTATCGGATGTAAAAGGTGATCTTTCTGGTCTCGCCAAATCAGGTAGTGCGGATCACAAGTTACACGACGCATTCATGAAACGCGCAGGTATCATCGGCTTTGACGATTACACGTACGACAAATTTCTAGTCACATTCTTGGATTTGTTCGGTGAACAAGGTCACCCAGCACGCACAACAGTCGCAGAAATGGGGCCGTTGTTACTGTCACGCCACTTAGAACTAAGCGAAGCTCAAGAGGGCATCATCAACATTGCCTTCCGGCTGTCGGACGAAGAAGGTCTACCATTGCTTGATCTTAAAGATCTTCAAGCGCTGTTGGTTTGGGTCGAAGAACACGCCAAAGATCTGTCGCTGCGTTATGGCAATGTCTCGAATTCTTCAATCGATGCGATCCAGCGCCGTTTATTTGTTTTGGAAAACCAGGGTGGCAACAGCCTGTATGGTGAACCTGCGCTGGAACTTTCTGACGTCATCCGTACTGATGCGGGCGGCCGCGGGGTCATCAACCGTCTAGCAGCCGATCAATTGATGTCATCCCCAGGCCTATACGCAACATTCCTATTGTGGCTGTTGTATGAATTATTTGAAGAACTGCCGGAGGTCGGCAACCCTGACAAACCAATATTAGTATTCTTCTTTGACGAAGCCCACTTGCTGTTTGAAGACGCACCAAAAGCGCTCGTGAACAAGGTTGAGCAAGTTGCCCGCCTAATCCGTTCTAAAGGTATGGGCGTTTATTTTATCAAGCAAAACCCTGCAGATGTGCCTGACGATATTTTGTGCCAACTTGGAAATTGTTTTCAACACGCTTTGCGTGCCTTTACAGCTAAAGACCGCAAAAAACTGCGTCTTGCGGCCAAAAACTACCGCGAGAACCCGCGCTTTGACACCGAAGAAGCCATTCGCGAAGTTGGCGTTGGTGAGGCCGTTACCTCCATGCTGCAGAAAACAGGCGTTCCGGAGATTGTTGAATGCACTTTGATCCGTCCACCGTCGTCTCAACTTGGTCCGATCATCAAATTAGAACGCGCAGATATCATGGTAGTCTCGCCGATGGTGGGTAAATACGACTAAACACTAGATCGTAAATCTGCATTTGACATTCCATCCAAACGGGCAGGAGCCGCAGCGCTTGAGGCTGAACAAGCAGAGGCAAAGGCTGAGGAAGAAGAACATCCAGCAATCATCGAGTTCAACGCAGGGCGCCGTTACGATGGAACA
This sequence comes from Ascidiaceihabitans sp., assembly GCA_028388995.1. Classification (GTDB taxonomy): domain Bacteria; phylum Pseudomonadota; class Alphaproteobacteria; order Rhodobacterales; family Rhodobacteraceae; genus Ascidiaceihabitans. The sequence goes on from JAOEQC010000015.1 coordinate 35,354, forward strand.
CGTGTTTCACGCTCAACCTCGCGCCCAACCCGTAAACGCAAACCTGACGGTTTGGGTGCGGCAGTGGTGTCTGTTATCTTGAAGGAACTCAAAAGGGACAATAGGGCGCCGCATTGTGCGCGGTATCTTGGGCAGTCTGTTTAAGGGGCGCTGATTATGATTGTTGCAGACGCAAATGACCTGCGCGGCGGCGTCCGCGATGCCTCTGGTCCGAGGTGGAGTAGCCTGCGGATGTTGGTAAAATCCGACAACATGGGTTTTTCCATGAACGAAACCATCGTGCAGGCGGGTGCTTCGCTGACCTTGGAATACAAGAACCACCTTGAGGGGTGTTATTGCGTTTCAGGTGCAGGGCGCGTGACGGATCATGCCACTGGCAACGTACTTGAAATTAAAACGGGCGTTTTGTATGGGCTGGACCAGCACGATAACCACACGCTGACGGTAGATGACGGGATGGATGTGTTTCTGATCTCTGTCTTCAATCCCACCTTGCAAGGGGATGAAGTCCACGGTGAGGATGGCAGTTACTCTGCCTAAACCACTAAAGTCCACAAACGAAAAAAGGCCCCGTAGTTTCCTGTCGGGGCCTTTTCTATGTCTTGTGATTTGATCTTATTTCTCGGGAATCAAACCACGTGGGCTGAACCTAAGGACCAGAAGTAAAACCAGACCCATCGTTAATAGACGCATGTGTGCGACGCTTTCGAGTAGGTGATTTTTCAACCAATATCCATCTGCCATGCCGTAGGTGACAAAGTTCATCAAGACACTGCCCATCGGTTCAACCATTACCCACAGCCACCAGATCAAGAAGCCACCAAGGACGGACCCAAGATTGCTCCCAGATCCACCAACGATGACCATAACCCAGATCAGGAAGGTAAAGCGCAGCGGCTGATATGTGCCCGGCGTCAACTGACCGTCTAGCGTTGTCATCATCGCACCAGCGATGCCACATACAGCGGAACCAAGCACAAAGATTTGCAAATGACGGGCGGTGACATTTTTGCCCATAGCTTCGGCCGCAAACTCGTTGTCGCGAATGGCGCGCATCATACGGCCCCATGGGCTGTGCAACGCGCGCTGTGCCATTACGAACAGGATGACCAAGACGACAGTGAATAAACCCGCATAGATCAGTTTGACCCACAGGGTTGAGGCAGTAACAGCGTCAAAACCCAAGCCATTCGCGCGTTCGATAAAGGCGGCATTACTTTGCAGATCAACCTCATAAGGGGCAGGGCGCGGCAAGCCGACAACGTTCTTAACGCCTCGTCCCAACCAGTCTTCGTTTTTCATCACCGCGATGATGATTTCCGAAATACCCAAAGTCGCAATCGCCAGATAGTCAGAGCGCAAACCAAGTGCTGTCTTACCAATCAACCAAGCAACCGCAGCGGCCAATAAACCACCCGCAGGCCAAGCCAACAACACAGGCAACCCTAGACCACCAAGGTAGCCAGTTGCCGCTGGATCGATTTCTTCGATGAAGCCAACCGCAGGATCAAACAATCCGCGATAGACAAAAAAGCCAACAACCAACACACCAAAGACGCTAAAGCTGCGTAATTTGCTGGCTTTCATTTTGGTCATCAGGATCACGGCGGCCACAACAGTCGCAGCGCCCAACACCAACGCACCAATTACAGATGCGCCGCCCGCTTGCCATGCGCCCGGCGTGGCCGGCATGGATACCAACACAGTTGCCAAACCACCAAGAGCAACAAAGCCCATGATACCAACGTTAAACAGGCCAGCAAAACCCCATTGCAGGTTCACACCCAAAGCCATGATCGCGCTGATCAGACCAAAGTTCAGGATGAACAAAGCAGTGTTCCAGCTTTGGACAAACCCAGTGATGATGATCAGTAGGGCGACGCCTGCAAAATACATCGTGTTTCTGACTGAATCGCTCATACTGATTTCCCCGCGAACAAGCCTGTTGGCCTAAACAGCAGCACGATGATCAAGATCACAAAGCTAACTGCGAATTTATAGTCGGTAGACAGCAACTGGACCAATGTGTCCGGTGCCCAAGATTCTGGCACCACATAGGTCGCAACCTTTTTCCACGCATAAGTGATCATCACCTCAGAGAATGCGATGGTGAAACCACCCGCAATCGCACCCAATGGACTGCCCAAACCACCAACGATGGCCGCGGCAAAGACTGGCAGCAACAATTGCAAGAAGATGAAAGGTTTGAACGATTTATCTAGGCCGTACAGCGTACCAGCGATGGTCGCCAAAGCGGCAACGATCAACCATGTCACCATAACCACACGCTCGGGATTGATACCGGACAACAACGCCAAATCTTCGTTATCAGAATAGGCGCGCATGGATTTACCAGTGCGGGTGCGGTTCAGGAACCAGAACAGGGCAATCACAACAATCACAGCAGTGACAATGGTAATGCCTTGGGTGGTTTTGAACGCTAAACCTTCTTTTAGACCGGTCAACGCCTTGAATTCACGTACAGAAATAATGAACCGCTCACCGTCAGAGAAACGTTGATCGTTTGGGCCAATGATAAAACGTACCAGACCGTTCAGAATGAACATCACACCCAAGCTGACGATCACAAGGATCACAGGCTTGGCTTTTTGCTCACGATAGAACTTGTACACATAACGATCGGTGAACAGTACTAAACCCATAGTCGCCAATATACCAAACGGCATAGCGAGTAGGGCGGTTGGAAGCGGCCCGAACGAGATGCCCCAGCTTTGGAACAACCACGTCACAAGGATCGTACACATCGCGCCAAAGGCCATTGTGTCGCCGTGGGCAAAGTTTGAGAAACGCAGGATACCATAGATCAGCGTGACACCCAGCGCGCCAAGGGCCAGCTGAGCACCATATGAAATGGCAGGGATCAATACGAAGTTAGAGAGCGCCACAAATGCGTTGAGGAAATCTATCATCTTATCCTCCCAAGAAGGATTTGCGCACTTCAGGATCCGCCAGCAATTCCTTGCCAGTGCCCGTAAATGCATTCGCGCCTTGAACCAGAACATAGCCTTTGTCGGCGATCTCTAGGGCTTGGCGCGCGTTTTGTTCAACCATCAAGATCGGAATGCCTGTGCGGGCAACCTCAATAATTCGGTCGAACAGTTCGTCCATTACGATGGGCGAAACACCTGCTGTTGGTTCGTCCAACATCAGAACCTTTGGTTGTGTCATCAACGCACGACCCACTGCCACTTGTTGACGCTGACCACCAGACAATTCACCAGCGGCCTGATACCGTTTCTCTTTCAAGATCGGGAACAGGTCATAGATCTGCGTCATCGTGTCTTTGTAATCGTCACGACGGATGAAGGCGCCCATCTCTAGGTTTTCTTCAACAGTCATCGATGTGAAAATATTTGAGGTTTGCGGAACAAACCCCATGCCGTTCACAACGCGATCTTGTGGGGACAAGGTAGTGATGTCTTCACCATCAAGACGCACAGAACCTTTGTTTAGGTTCAACATGCCAAAGACGGCTTTCATGCCAGTGGATTTACCAGCACCGTTGGGGCCAACAATCACGGCGATCTCGCCTTTGTTCACCGCAATTGTGCAGTTGTGCAGAATGTCAGGGCCATTGCCATAGCCGCCTGTCATGCTGTCACCAATTAGGAATGGTTCGCTCATGTGCGGGCTTCCTTAACTAAGGGGAATAGGTGTGCGGCACCTACGCAGTACCGACGTAATAGCAACGTAATACCGATGTGTGCTTTTGACATTATGCACCCACCTTGTCTTTGTTCTTCAAACCGGTGCCAAGATAGGCCTCGATCACCTGTTCGTTGGCTTTGATTTCGGCCAACGACCCTTCGGCCAATACCTTACCCTCAGCCATACAGATGACGGGGCCACAGATTTTTCCGATGAAATCCATGTCGTGCTCAATCACCACAAAGGTGTAACCACGGTCTTGGTTCAGGCGCAAAATGGCGTCACCAATGGTGTTAAGGAGGGTGCGGTTTACGCCTGCGCCAACCTCATCAAGGAATACGATTTTGGAATCAACCATCATCGTACGTCCCAGTTCCAAAAGCTTTTTCTGACCGCCAGAGATTTGGCCAGCCTTTTGCTCTGCCAAATGTTCTACAGTCAAAAATTCCAAAACTTCGTCAGCCTTGGCTTTCAATGCGCGTTCTTCATCTGCAATGCGTTTGCGTCCAAACCAGGTGTTCCAAAGGGTCTCACCCGATTGGGCCCCTGGAACCATCATCAGGTTCTCGCGACAGGTCATTGAACTAAATTCATGTGCAATCTGGAACGTGCGCAGCAGTCCCTTGTGGAACAACTCATGAGGCGGCAGACCCGTAATGTCCTCGCCCAGCATGTGCACCGACCCAGATGTTGGAGGTAGTACCCCAGCTATCACATTGAAAAGAGTTGTTTTTCCGGCCCCATTAGGACCAATCAGACCTGTGATCGAATTTTCTTCAATTGTCAGGCTGGCACCATCAACAGCTTTAAAACCGCCGAATTGTTTGTGTATATCATCAACGACGATCATACGTATTCCCCCGCCACATTAAATATGGGCTATAACATGTTGAAACAGCCCGTGGAAAACCACGGGCTGCTCAATTAATTTTGACAGTGATTAACGGTAGCCGATTGTGGAATACACGCCATTTTTGAATTCGATTTCTTGGTAGTTACCAGCAGATTCACCAGCACCAATCAATTCAACTGCAGAAGCACCAACATAGTCGATTGCTGTGCCCGCTTTCAGCAATTCTAGACCTTTTGCCAACTCACCTGGGAAGATTTCAACGCCTGGTGCGTTTGCAACGTCCATCACGTGGTCTTTAAAATCAGCCGAGTCTTTGCTGTCAGCAGCTTGCATTGCCAACATGATCAAAGCAGCAGCGTCATAGCTCTCGGGTGAGAACGCGCCAGTGCCGTCGAAACCAGCAGCTTCTGCCAATTCAACGAATTTCGCGGAACCGATGCTGTCCGTACCTGGGTACGCGCCGTAAGAACCGTTCAATTCAGCACCGAAGTTTTCGTTCAATTTTGAACCAACCATGCCGTCTGGGACGTAGAATGTTTCAAACGCGCCGGTGTCGATTGCTGCACGGATAACGCCAGAACCACCCTGGTCAACGTAACCAGCTACAACAAGAACTTCGCCACCAGCTGATGCCAACGCGCCAACTTCAGCAGAGTAGTCTGCTTTGCCGTCTTCGTGTGCTGCAGAGATCGTTACTGTGCCGCCAGCTGCTTCGAAAGAAGCTTGGAATGCGTCAGCCAAACCTTTGCCATAGTCGTTGTTTGTGTAAGTCAAAGCAACTGACTCAACACCACGATCTTGCAAGATGTTTGTGATGATTACG
>JAOEQC010000016.1 GCA_028388995.1 Ascidiaceihabitans sp.
CATGCGCTCTGCCGTTCGATGACAATCAAACAACATGTAACGGTATAGCTCCTTATACTTGGATGTGCTAATAAAGACATCGCCAAGATCATTAACATTGGCGAGAACACGGTGAAGCTGCACGTCCGCGCAGTCTGCAAAAAAGTAGGATGCAAGACGTGAGGCCAAGCTGCCCTAGTCATGTCCGAAATTCTGACGCGCATGGACCCATCAGAATACGAACGATCAAGCGGCGGCCTACCTGTAGACTGGGCATCAAACTTGTCGGACCACAGCACAGACAAGTACGCTGCGCTCTACAGAACGGTGGATAAATAATGCCACTGTTCACAATCAAGAAAAGAAGTGGAGGGAATGTCTATCAAGCGGTCGGCGTTTTCAACAAGACGCGCGTACGTCATTCCCTTGGAACCTCAGACTACGCTATGGCGCGTAAGCTCTGCGTAGATTTCGAGGCGGGTGTCTTGAGCGGGTCAATAAAGCTGGGCGCAACAAGAAGCCTGTCTTCTCAGAACAAGTTCAAGTCATTAGCTACGCGCTACCTAAAGTCACCGATGACAGGAACATCTAAGTCCATACGCGACTACGTGCTGCGCTTGTCCGATTACTTTGGCGACTACCAGATCAACAGCATCGACCTTAACGATGTGGAGGAATACGTAGAGGAGAAGCATGTCAATCGCGGCAACTCTAACTCAACTATCCGCCGTGATCTGACACAACTGCAAAGCATCCTCAGCTACGCACACAGTCTGGGGCTGCGCGATCCAATCAAGATACGCAAACCAGTCGAGGGCGCACACAAAACGGAGACGTTCAATGACGAAGAGATTGAGGCTATCTTTTCTGAACTATCTCCAGACGTGCGCCGTATCTGCACCTTCCTACTCCACACGGGTGCGAGGCCAGTCGAAGCTATGACGTTGCAGTACGATGCAGTTGATTGGTCAAACAACACATGCGTCTTGGGCTGCTACAAAGTTAAGGGTGGCATCTTGCGCGAACGCCGTATGCCTCTGAACGAACAGGCCCAAGATACTATCCCGCGCTCGAACCCACCACCCTCGACCCACGTTTTTCTGAACGGTGGTCGGGCATTCGAAAGCAACAAGCAGATTGGTTATCATTGGCGTAAGGTAACTGACAAATTGGGCATCAAGAAAAGCCCCTACACATTACGCCACACGTTCGCTACGCGCCTCGCGCGTAACGGAATACCACCCAAAGTAATCGCTGATCTGATGGGTCACTCCGACCTCAAAATGGTGATGCGATACATGAACACAACATACGAAGACCACAAAGCAGCAGTCATGTCGCTCCAATAGCGTGACTGCCACACAACTAAACCAGACGACGAAAGTTATGTACGAAGAAATGAAAATAAGCGTTGCCAATCACAAGGTTCTCAACTACTCCGCTCCTCAGAGACGTGGCCGAGTGGTCGAAGGCGCTCCCCTGCTAAGGGAGTAGGCCCGTGAGGGTCTCGAGGGTTCGAATCCCTTCGTCTCTGCCACCCACCCAGTATAAGTGTATATCACATATAAATAAGGGGTTTGATGGCTAGCGTAGAATGGCCTTACCCACACGCCGCACCCACACGTTATCAACATTTCAATCGAGACTTTGTTTCCGACCTAGGTCCAAAAAGCAATTTCGTCGAAGCACTAAAGTGGCAATGTATCAAATGTCCTAATAATTACGACCTAAGCATAGTACGATAAAGGTTCGTCATGGTTGCGGGTCTCACATGGCTACAAAGGGTGTCACTCTTGCTTTGATCTCGCCTAGCATCGGACGACCGTGGCCGTCACGAAGATATTGGCAGCTTAACCAAACAGTTTGGACAAAATCGCATCGATCTCAGTACGCGCACCCAAACGGTCAATCCAAGCTTGCGGAATTCCCGCGTCGCCATCAACCTCGTAGACCGCCCCAGCCAAAGCACCCACAAGGATCGCACGACCACAGTTGTCGCCGCCTGCATAAATATTGTTGCGAATTGCCGTCGTGTAATCGGACGTGGTTGCAAGGTTGTGAACAGCGCTTGGCACACCCGATTTCAGATCACAGGCCATGCCAAAGTGCTTGGTCACTTCTGTATTGGCCTGGTCGATCATCGAAAGGGCCTTTGCCAATTCTGCATCAATTTCGGGGTTCGCAACGGCACGTCCCGCTTCAATAACTTGCGTCATGTCCGCACCATTGATGGCCGCCTGCATCATATTTGCGCTCACCACGCCGTAGGCCATCGACTGTGGGTGATCACTGGTTGTGCGCACGGCGGATTCAACGGACAGCATCAGCGTTGCATCATCAACAGTCGCAACAGTTTGCGCCCCCACCAATGCAGGCAGCTTAGAAATGGCAGGCAATTGTTGATCAACAGCGCCGTAAACGGGCGACATGCCCATCACCATGTCCAGCACTTGGAAACCGTAAGCGACCACTGCGTCATCATCGGCCATAATTCGCACAGCTTTTTCAAAGCTCGCACGCACAGCGTCCCCGCTGCTTTGCTGTATGGCAATATTTGCCTTGTTCATCATGGCAAGACCAAAGCGGGGATCACCATCAAATGGGATCGCGTTGACCTTGATCAGCATCGTATCCTTAGAACGGCGAAAATTGTCCAAGGTATCGCGGGTCGCATGGTCGATATAACCAACGTATTTCCCACCATAACCAAAGTGTGAACGGAACTGGTTTGCATACACTGACGCATCATATGCACCACCGCTCTCAGCAAGGGCGCGGGCCATAACCATTGTTTGCTCGCCGTATTGCGATTGTGCACCCGATCGGCGGCCCGCATGCGCAAAGAAGGCTGGCACGTTTTCAAAGTGCATAGGATCGGGCCCAACGAACTCCGGGGTTTTCGGTGCAACGGCAGCGATGCGATCTTGATCATACAGCCAATGAAGCCCCATCGCTGCGGCATCTGCCACCAGCGCACCAAGAACAAGATTGCGGGCGCGCGTATTAACGCTGGTGGTCATAGGGATTCCTAACGATGAAGGGCGTGGGTTTGAGGGAAACCTAAGAATGGATGTCCTTTAATGCAATGCTGCCACCAGTTGACCACATGCTTATCGGCAAAATTCAGGGGCGATTATCTGGTGCTGTAGGGGAGTATTTAACTCCCGACCTTAATGCGCTTTACCACTGAGATACTACAGCTTGTCCGTCGTCAGGGTGATTGGAAGAGCGAGGGCATTGTTGAATTCGGTGGTGCAATTATTGGTGATCTGACTGTGGACGTTTTGATACTCAAAGGCACTGGTACGATTGAAGGAAATGTAAGGGCTAGGTCTGTAACGGTCGAGGGGCAATTGAATGGCACCATCGCTGCTATCGATGTTGTCTTAGCTTCAACGGCAACCTTTAAAGGTGAAATAGTTGCTGAAAGTATTAGGATAGACTTTGGAGCGATTGTAGAGGGTGATTTGCACACGGTAGGCAAGAAACAGGGCTAAGCCACTTGGATGTGTAAAAAAACCTCCGTAAGTGTAGAAAGTACTAATCGCCTAAGTGTTTGCGTGCCAATGGGCGCGCTCGGAGGGCAACACTTTAATTGGAACTGCAGGAACAGATGAAAAATGCCAGCTCGCGGAGGATCATGGAGCAACCCATTGCCTGAACTACCGCAGTAGTGATTGGGTTACGCAAGTGCGCAACTTGACAGGTGGAAAGGGCGTCGATGTAGTTATGGACGCCGTGGGTAAAGATACCTTTGACGGCTCGCTCAATTCGTTAAAATAGCTAGGTATGATGATATCTTTTGGAAATGCTTCGGGGGCGGTTCCTCCTTTTGATGGAGGCATTTTGGGAAAAAAGGGATCGCTGAAAATAACACGCCCAACGCTGTTTACGCATATTGCCGATCATGAAACATGTCAGGAAATGGCGAAAAACCTTGCCAATAAAGTACTGTTAGAGGATGTGAAGATTAACATTGGCCAGCGGTTTGCTTTAAGTGATGTGGCAAAAGCTCATGAAGCTCTAGAGGCGCGTAAAACAACAGGCTGTACCGTGCTGGAAATCTAAATTTAATTTTGGATCGTCGCATCGTTTGTATCTCTTGATTGTAAGTACTGAGCGCAAAAAATTTGTTACTGACGCTTTGGGGGAATATTGAAGAGGACATTAACCGCAACCTTTGTCAGCTATAGGCGCAGCATGTGCTGGATTTGGAGATAGGTTGAATGTGTAGGTGGCTTAGAGATGCTACTCCTGCACAACTCAACGGCAAGTGGAAAAATGCAGCTGATCTGTCCACTCTCTGTTGCCCAAAATATACGTAATTAACACGAATGCTGAGTGAGGCAGAGATATGCTTGGCGATATGGTAACGCTTATAAGTGTAAGTTGATCCAACTGACAAGATCCTGTGACGCAGCGTGCCGCTTGTACTGTCTTTCAGCTGCGATAGCCTGCCTGCATGTAAAAGAAAAAACAAAGGAAGGCTACCATGTCAGAGACAATGAAACAGATCGTCCTCGCTAGCCGCCCCAACGGCATACCCACTCCCGCCAATTTCCGCCTTGAAGAAGCACTGCTCCCAATACCAGCCGAAGGCGAAGTACTCGTACGCGTCGAGTACATGTCTCTTGACCCATATATGCGCGGCCGCATGGATGATGCAAAATCCTACGCTGCCAACATCCCTGTGGATAGCAAAATGGAAGGTGGCTCGGTAGGCAAGATCATCGCTTCCAACGCAGACGGCTTTGAAATTGGCGATTTTGTGATGGGCAACTTTGGCTGGGCCACACACTCAGTTGCCACTGCCGTAGGCCTCGCTAAAATTGACCCCCACGCCGCCCCTATTACTTACTCACTGGGCGTCCTTGGCATGCCTGGTTTTACAGGTTGGTACGGCCTCTCAGAGCTTGGCAAACCAAAGTGTGGCGAAACCCTTGTTGTAGCAGCAGCCACTGGCCCAGTAGGTTCTATGGTTGGCCAATTGGCTAAGTCGCGTGGCTTGCACACCGTCGGCATCGCAGGTGGTCCCACCAAATGTAAAATGGCCGTCGAGCATTTTGGCTTTGACGTCTGTCTTGACCACCAAGCTTACGCTACAGCTTCCGAACTGCGCAAAGCCATTAAAGAAGCAGCTCCCCAGGGCATTGATATCTACTTTGAAAACGTCGGCGGCAAAGTTCTTGAGGCCGTTATGCCCCTGATGAACCAACATGGTCGCATCCCTGTCTGTGGCATGATCTCATGGTATAATGAGGGTGGCCTTGGTGCTGATGCTGTAGCGAAAACCCTCACAGGCCCTAAAATTTGGCGTACTATTTTGGTAAATTTCTTGAGCGTGAACGGCTTTATCATCTCAAACCACTGGAACCGCATGGGTGATTTCCACAAAGAAATCGGCCCAATGATTACAAACGGCACCGTCAAAGTCCAAGAAGACATCACTATTGGCCTAGAGAACGCTCCCGACGCCTTCATCAAACTCTTGACAGGTGGTAATATAGGCAAAGCCATCATAAAAGTTATCTAACATAACTTCAGGCGTATAACCTCGCGCAGCTGTGCCTATAAAATCTACACCTAGGGCCAATCACCCCCGTCTGGCAACTTTGTCACGCAAAAGGCACTGCGGGGGTTGAGTGTGTGGGGCGGCAGAAGCTGTGATAAATGTGTTGGACAAGTAGGCGTAGTTCACTAGTTCGGTTTTATGGACAACTACCTGCACCCAGCCAATGCGCACAAACAACGTTGCCCTAGGTGTCAGTCCTCACTGGACAGATTGTGGTTCATGGTCATGAGCAGTGTGTAGTCTGCCGGTTTAACATCTTCGAGTGCTGTTCAGGCGACACCTGTGAGACAGATCATAACTTGGCTGTTGGTTACAAGCGGGGTTAGGGATGAGGAGCGCGGTGCTGATCGAAATGGTTATCCTTTACTGATGCTTCGCTAAACTATTTGGTATGATCAATGCGATATCTCCATGCTTTAATCGAAAACTGACATGATTTGGTCTAATGGTTTTTTCATTTTTGCAACGCTCGGAACGGTTGCCTCAGGTGCAGGATGTCCAACAGCCAGGATCATCACCGGTTTTTCAGAACCAGGCCGCCCCAAAAGCCTATTGAGAAATTTCATTGGATTAGGTGTATGAGTGAGGCAGGTCAAACCTGCGTGATGTAGCGCAGAAATCAGAAAACCCGTTGCGATGCCAACGCTTTCAGGCACGTAGTAGTTTTTGTAGCGCGTACCGTCTGCAAATTCGCCCCAGCGCTGCGCGAAGATGATGATTAACCAAGGCGCTAAATCAAGATGAGGCTTGCTGGCATCTGTTCCAATCGGCTCTAGCGCTTTGATCCATTCATCGCCGGCTCCACCCGCATAGAACTTTTTTTCTTCTTCCTCAGCCGCGAGACGGATTTGGTGTTTCATATCCGCGCTTGAGATAGCCACAAAGTGCCAAGGCTGATGGTTCGCACCCGATGGAGCCGATCCCGCGGCCTTAATCGCTGCGTCAATCACAGCCTGAGGTACAGGCGTCGGGACAAAATCGCGCACCGAATGACGTTTGCGCATAAACTCCAGATGCGCTTCGGCCGATTTAACGCTGTCATTTGCATTCATCTCGACCCGGTCGGGCAATTGGACAGCGCTGTAATCTAATTTTTCTTTGGCGAACACGTTAAGTTCCTCTTGCTCAAAGTTGTTTTCCACAACTGTTTGTTGAGGTGTGGCATTTTAGTACCCGAAAGCGCGAGCATATTCCAGATGAAGGCGTACCCAGGGCGTGTTCCTATCCTGTCACAGATTAGTTATGCTGCAGTCTCGCAAAACAGCAACCAGCGTATTTAAGCTCAAAACCAGCGCCATTCCCTCCAGTCTGCCACCCGTGTCAGCTAGAGGCGCTAACTCGGCTGAGGGTGGGGTTGTATTGGTTTTGTGGTGGGCGTTGGAAGCGCTATCTCTCTTCACGCATCAATTTCAAGCTGAACCGTGCCGCTGTTCTTGCTGAATGGCGTCAATTATTGGGCGCATAGATTTAGGCTGTGCCAGCAATCCAATTTTTGGTATTATTTGTACGATTATTTAATCCGAATTGATTATTGTTGTAGTTGGGAAAGGTATATCGATTCCACCCTTATCAAAAGCTTCTTTTACTGAACGCGTCATGTCAAATTTGATGGGCCAATAATCGCTACGATCGCACCAAACTCTTACGGTAAAGTCGACTGAGCTGTTGTTGAGGTTACCAACTTTTATCAACGGTTCAGGAGTGGTGTGGATGCGCTTATCATCGGAGATTAAACTCATTAATATGTCTTCAGCAACGTTAAGATTACTTCCGTAAGAAATGCCAAAAACAAAATCTACCCGACGAGTTTCATAGGCAGAGTAGTTAGTGATCGACGACCCCCAAATTTGTCCATTTGGTACTATCACTTGGATATTATCAGGTGTCGCTAACTCAGTAGTGAAAATTGATATTTCTTCAACTGTACCGGAACTCCCACCTACAGAAACGTAATCACCCTTCTGAAACGGACGAAACGCAATCAGCATTATGCCTGCAGCAAAGTTTGAAAGAGTACCCTGCAGGGCCAATCCAACAGCTAAACTTGCTGCTCCAAGTAAAGCAATTATGGAAGTCGTCTGTACTCCAAATTTATTTAAAATCACTGTGCCACCGAAGACAATCATTAAAACCTGCACTACTTTGCTTAAAAAAAGAAAAAGTGTGTCATCTAATTTTTCATATTTGTACCCAATGTGAATAATCCGATTTTTTATTAACGTCGAACACCACAAGGTGAGAAAAAGAATAGCTACAGCGGCCGCAATATTGGTCACTGTATTTGCTAGCCATTCTGAGGAGAAAACGCTTTCTACCAAAATGTTCATATTATTACCTTTTCTGTATCTGAGGCGAACTTCTGGGGTTACAGTAACCTCTCGAAGAGAGCTTCGTAAGGGGGTTGCTCATTGTGTGCGCTTTGTTACCGCATTGCGTAGAGGGTGACGACGGACGATAAAATGTCGTTGTAGTCTGCTATTAAATTGAAGCATGGGTTTGATTTGGCTGCGTGGGGGCGCTTGAAGCGCAATATAAAAAATTTACATATTTTGAGCCAACCCGGACATCCCGGCACCCCTGTAGGGGTGTGTCTGTGTCTATCCGGTCTAGGTATGTCGGCGGACGTGTCGGCCATGTCCGCTATTTGTCCAGTCCCAATAGGTCCTGCTCATGTGATCCTCCATTTGAGATTATAAAATGGGGCCTTTTCCTCTCAACTTGTCAAATCTATTTTGAATAATATTTTTTCTTAAACGACTTATTTAATCTTTTGACGCAAGGCTTCAGAAAAGTACTTCATTGAGTTCTTAGGTGTTCTCACTTGCGTCTCAAAATCAACATGGACTAATCCAAAACGCTTTTCGTAGCCCAAAGCCCATTCGTAGTTATCCATCAACGACCAAACGTAATATCCGGCCAATGGAGCACCTGCAGCAATGGCAATTTTTGCTGCATCAAAGTGGGATTCCAAATAGGCTATCCGTGCTGCATCATTTACCTCGCCGTTTGCCACAACATCCGCATTCGACATGCCATTTTCGGTGACATAGATTGGAATGCCTTTTGTATATTCGTTGTGCATTCTCATGATAAACTCGTACAAACCTTCAGGATAAATTTCCCAGCCCATTTGTGTCTTATCAAGCGGTCCTTCGACCGTATCAAGGTTTGGCCATGCACCCTTAGCGGCGCGGATGTTTGAGCGGGTGTAATAGTTGATGCCGCACCAATCGACGGGTGTGCCAATAACGTCAAAGTCATCTTGCCAACCTTTTGGCAGGTGCTGTTCTAATCCTTCTAAAACCAAATCAGGGTATTTTTTATGAAATATTCCACCCATAAAAAATCGATTGTAGATTGCGTCATACCGCGCGGCTGCTGCAACATTTTCAGGGGTTTCATCGGTTGGGTTTGAAAACTCGAAATTACAGACTGCACCAAGGTTTTTTAAACCCATGTCGCGCATTCTATTGACCGCAGTTCCGTGTGCACAAAGGATGTGGTGCATGGCACGTGCTGTCGCTCGTATGTCACGCAAGCCGGGAGCATGCGCACCCAAAAAATGCGATAACCATCCTACACACCATGGCTCGTTGATTGTGGCGACTGAGAACATGCGATCACCAATACGATTCATTATGACTTCGGCATAGTCACCAAACCATTTGGCGATGTCTGGATTGCGCCAACCACCTAGATCATCCAATGCAGAAGGGAGTTCCCAATGGTATAGGGTTGCAGCGGGTTTCAAACCGCGCTCCAGCATCGCATCGGTTAGGCGATCATAGTAATCTAAACCATCTTGGTTCACGGCTCCGAATCCATCAGGAATCACACGTGCCCAGCTGATTGAAAACCGATAGGTATCAAAACCTGCAGCGGCAATCAGATCGAAGTCGGCTTCATAGTTGTGGTAGTGATTACAAGCCAGTTGGCCATGCTCTGCGCGGACAACATTTCCGGGTGTAGCAGCAAAGGTATCCCAATGGGTTGAGCCCGCACCACCAAATTTATGTCCTTCGATCTGATATGCAGAAGTGGCGACACCAAAAAGAAAATCATCGGGGAACTGGCTTCTATTCATCAAAACAAATGCGCCTTTCCAGTTTCAAAACCAAATTTAACCGTTTGTCCAACTTCTAGATTGGACCCTTCGGACGATGCGAACCGAAATAGTGTTCCATCTGTTGCATTAAGCTCGATGATTGTTTCTGTTCCCAGACACTCAATAATCGTCACGGTTCCCTCGATCGTTCCGTTCGGATCGATATAAAAGTTTTGAGGACGAATTCCGATGCGAACATTGTCGCCTATGGCCTTGTCTGTCGACACTAAACGGATACTGTTTGTTTTGAAGTCAGCGCCTTGGAAGCCAGCCGTTGATTGATCTTTGGCGATGTCCGTCATCGTCCCTTCAAAGAAGTTCATTTTTGGAGAGCCCAAGAAACCAGCAACGAATTCGTTTGCAGGCATGTTGAACAGGTCCATCGGTGCACCAACTTGCATGACTTCACCGTCTTTCAGAACCACGATCTTATCTGCAAGCGTCATTGCTTCGACTTGGTCGTGTGTAACATAGATTGTGGTCGCACCTAGTTGGTTGTGAAGGCGCGCAATTTCGACACGTGTATCATGACGCAACGCGGCATCTAGATTGGAAAGGGGTTCATCAAACAAGAACACATCAGGGTTACGCACGATGGCACGCCCAATGGCGACACGTTGGCGTTGCCCACCAGACAGGGCTGCTGGGCGTCGATCTAGTAACTCTTCCATCTGAAGGATCTTGGCGGCTGCTTCGACACGTTCCTTGATCTCTTTTTTAGAAAAGCCCTGAAGGTCCAAGGAAAACGCCATATTGTGATATACTGTCATGTGTGGATAAAGCGCATAGGATTGGAAGACCATCGCGATACCACGTTTGGATGGGGGCAGGTCGCTTACAGCTTTGTCAGCGATGACGATATCGCCTTCGCTGAGCGTTTCCAAACCAGCAATTAGGCGCAACAAAGTAGATTTACCGCAACCCGACGGACCGACAAAAACGACAAATTCACCTTTGTTGATTTCCAATTCGACGTTACGGATAACTTCTGTTTTTCCAAAGGATTTGCAAACCCCACGTAGTTCGACTTGAGCCATTTAGATCTCCATAAACGATGCAGTTAAGTCATTAAAATCAAAACAACATCGCAGTGTTTGATTATCCGAAATCCGGTTGAAAACGATCTGTTCTGGACCGCTTTCAACCAATTCAATTGTGTTGGCATCCATCATGGCAGATTGGCCTTTGCGCCATTTTAGGAAAGCCCGAAGTTCATTGTAAACCGACCCTGTTTTGGTTGCTTGATCTAAGGCGGCCCGTTCCAAATGCAGTTGGGAAATAGGTAACCATGTGTCATTGGCATCTGAAAACCCGCCAGATGGCGCGTCACGCTGCCAAACCATTGGCGTGCGACAGGTATCGCGGCCTAAGAATATGGGGGAAAACTCAATGCCCCATGGATCCTGCATCTTATCGAGTGGAATGTCTTGGACATCACCTAAAGCAAGTTCTTCGCCCTGATAAATGCAAGTTGAGCCAATCAAACTGGTCTCTAACTTAAGAAGCATCAGCTGAAGTGCTTCTTGGCTGTCTTCACTCAAGTCTAGCGGAGCCAACTGACGCGTCGCGGAACGTGGAACATCATGGTTCGAAAATGCGAATGTGAGTTTTCCAGTGCCGTTAAAGGCCTCTACAGCTGATGAAATTGCTTGCTTAAGTCCCGCGACATCTAAGCCAGCCCACTCTAGCAAGTTGAAGTTATAAGTTGCATGTAAACGCCCCGGAGCAGTGAAGGTTGTGCTAGCCAAAACAGGGTCATCGCCGTGTAATTCACCCATTAAGAAGCGATCACCATCGTAGCAGTCTGCGACTTTACGAAAGCTTTCGATGAATTTTTGAATCTCAGGTTGATTGAGTTGGCCAGTGTCATGCAGTTGACGAAAGAACGGTTGTTGCTGTTGGGGAAGATCGCCAACTACGAAATCTGGTTTTGGTTTGTTGTTTTGGTATGGCGCAACGCTGCCGTTAACCGTGTGGACAGCATCCATGCGAAACCCGTCAACGCCACGGTCGAACCAAAACCGTGCGATATCTTCAAAGGCTTCGATAACATCAGGTTTTGCGTGGTTTAGGTTTGGCTGGCTGGCCAAGAAATTGTGCAGATAGTATTGTTGTCTGCGAGGTTCCCAAGACCACGCATTCCCTCCAAAGAACGACAACCAGTTTGTTGGTACGGAACCATCAGGCATTGGATCAACCCAGTGAAACCAATCTGCTTTTGGATTTGTTCTGGATTGGCGACTTTCTTCGAACCAAGCGTGCTGATCTGAGCAATGCGCAGGGACTATATCAATCATGAGCTTAAGGTTGAGACAATGAGCTTTTTTAATCAGTTCGTCAAAGTCAGTGAGTGTTCCATAATCAGTGTTGATGCCGCAGTAATCTGAAACGTCATACCCGAAGTCTTTTTGGGGTGATTTGAAGAATGGGCTTATCCAGATAGCATCCACACCCAAGGCCGCAATATACTCCAGCCGTGAAGTAATCCCTTTCAAATCGCCAATTCCGTCAGAATTAGAGTCCTGAAATGAGCGGGGATAGATCTGATAAATTACAGCGGTTTCCCACCATTTTAAATTGCTCATTTTTAGCCCCCTTTGACCGAACCAGCCAAAAGGCCACGGATAAAGTAACGTTGCATGGACAAGAAGACGAGAACTGGAACGATCATGGAAATAACCGCGGAGGCGTTCAATAAGTGAAGCTGATCCTTAAACGTTCCAAGTTGTTTTTGAAGTCGTATTGGGAACACTAAATCATCCGCATTGTTTGGGCCGATATACAAAGCAACGATAAGATCATTCCAAACCCACAGAAATTGGAAAATACTGAACGATGCAAGGGCAGGGACCGAAAGCGGAATAATGATCTTAGTGAAGATTTGTAGGTGGCTTGCGCCATCGATCCGAGCACTTTGCAGCAGTTCCTTAGGCAGGCCAACGATGTAGTTGCGCAAAAGGTAAATCGCTAGCGGCAGACCGAATGCGGTGTGTGTAATCCATAGACTTGCAAAGGATTTTGATGCAACCTGACATGTGTCGGTCAGTTCGCAGTCCGTTAACCATTGGTTCAATGATGTTGCCCAAGAGGCGATGCCGCTGAAGCCTTGTAGAATAGGTAGAAATGCGAGTTGTGTTGGAACCACCATCAACGACACAACAATCACGAACAGCCAGTCGCGCCCAGGAAACTGCATCCATGCAAATGCATAAGCAGCAAAGGCTGCAATCGTAATCGGAATGATCGTTGCTGGTATGGTAACGATGAAAGACGAAATTAGCGCGTTTGGTACGTTTTTGTTATCAAACAGGACTTCAATGTATGCATCAGTGCCAAATACCGGATCTTGATTGATGAAGACATCCAAGTTCTTTGGCTTTGGAGTGGCCGGTTGTTCAAAAGTCCAAGTAAAGTCTCCGCTTGTTTGGAAGACAAAGTCTCCGCCACGTACGTCCATCACTTCGCCGGCAGGAACCAGCTTGCGGACAAGTTTTGTCTTCTCTGGATTTTCAGGATCAGGGATGCGTGTTTTGATTAGGATGGATTGGACATCGCCTGTAACGGGGAAACCAGAGGCCTCGTTGTTTAAACGTGCAAGGATGTTGCCAGCCATAGTTAGAATTTCGGTGTCATCGTCCTTGTCGTGGGTGCTAAAACGGTGACCCAGCTCAGTCGGCGTAAACGCAGTCCAAAAGCCTGCTGTTTTTGCTTCTGTTTCAGATCTTAGAGACGTTGAAACAAGCGCGACAAATGGGACAACCCAAATGACAACGATCAACGCCAAAACAGAATGACTTAATGTACGGGTGATCATCATCTGTGTTCCTTAATGTCCAACTTCTTTTTGCTCGCGACGGATGCGCCAGCCATTGAAAATCATGTTTGGAACAACAGTCAGCATTAACATGACCGCGATTGCAGCAAACAAATTGTCTACATTGTCTCCGCCGATCGACCAGTTGTTCCGTGCGTTTTCCATCATTGTTGCCAGCAATAATTTGTCATCATCGTTTGCAGAAAGCGCATAGGGGATATCGAAAACCTTTAGCACTAAGATCACCAAAGTCGTCCAAACCACTAACACTGTTGAATAAATTTGGGGTAGCTTGATGCGGAAGAACATCTGGAAAGGATTTGCCCCATCAATAGTTGCGGCCTCTATCGTATCCTCCGGTACGCCGCGCAAAGCAGCGGAAAAGATCACCATCGCGAAACCGGTTTGAACCCAAACCAAGATCCACATGAGGAAGAAGTTCCCCCAGAATTTCAGGCTGTAAAGAGGTTCGTTATATTCCGCGGTATGACCCAACAACGATTTCATTAAGCCAATCTGGTAAGAGGGTGTAACGCCGTTGATTGTCTGCAGCGGCTCGATGCCGCCACCCGCAAAAATGTTACGCCAAATCACAGCTGCGCCAACGAAAGAAATGGCCAGTGGGATGAAGATGAAGGTTTTGGCGATAACGCCCCATCGAACGGAGTCAGCTAGAACAGCGATCAAAAGGCCAAAGATGATACATACAGTCGGTACCAAAATCAGCCATAGTAAGCTGTTACGCATAGCCAGACGGAACTGCAGGTAGCCTAGCGCATCCCGGTCCCAAAGAAAGGCGTAATTACGTAGTGAAGGGGTGCCATCTGATTCCTGAAAAGACAGGCCAAGCGTCGAAAGTGCGGGGACCAAAAGAAATAGCAATAGCAATACAAGGGTAGGGCCCACGAATATCCAAGGCTGAATTGCTTCAATGATTCGAGATTGACGTCCGGCCGCATCGCGCTCACGGTGACGTGCCAAACTCATGTTGAGCCAGTTTGTAATACCGAAATACATGAATGAGATACCAACAGCGATGATAACTGAGCGTATGGCAAACCCAATTTTAGAAAACCTTTCAATGGTGTCCATTTCTGGAAATGACCACTTAAAGGCGCTGTGCATCCACAATCCGAAGTTTGCCATTGCATCATCCAATGGGCCCGACACAACGAAAGCAACGATTGCCGTGATCGGAAGCAAAAAAACAATTGTCAGAAAAATTGCGAGACTGTTACTTGCTATTGCAAGTTTTAAAGAGCGCATATCGATGTCCAGAATTTAAGGGGCGTGGCAGCTAGGGAGCTTGAGGCGATATAGAGCGCAGAAAGTTGCGCTCTATATCAATGGTTTACTTATTTGATCGCATCCCAAGCAGCCTGGATGTTATCACCAGTTGTTTGAGCGTCTTGACCGTTCGCAAATGCAGTCATTTCTGACCAGAACGCACCAGCACCAATTGCGCCAGGCATCAGGTCAGATGCGTCAAAGCGGAAGGTTGTTGCTGTTGAGAGGATCTCGCCTTGCTTGCGCAATGCCGGTGTTGCGTATGCGTCCAAGCTTGCACCTTTGTGCGCAGTCAAGAACGTACCCTGACCCATCCAAGCTTCGTGAGCAGATGCTTCTGTCATGAACTCAAAGAATGCGCGTGTTGCAGGAGAGTCTTTTGTCATCGTCCACAATGTACCAGCACCCAAAACAGGGTTGCCTAGGTTTGCTGACTCATATGGTGGGAAGTAGAAGAAGTCTGCTTCGCCATTCGCAACTTCTTCGCCTTTTTTCGGGAAGAACGCTGGAATGAATGACGCTTGACGGTGCATTAGGCAGCTAACTGGTGAAGAGAACAGACCTTTTGGCGCATCGCCAAAGAATGTTGTCGCAACAGATGAAGCTCCGCCGGCTACATAGTCGTCATTGCGTGAGAACTGACCATAAACTTCCATGGCGTTGATTACTTCAGGGCTATTAAATGCAAGCTCATTAGAGACCCACTTGTCATAGTTCTCTGGTGATGTCGTGCGCAACATCAGATCTTCCATCCAGTCAGTCGCCGTCCAACCAGTTGCGTTGCCTGATTCGACACCGATACACCAAGGTGTATTGCCGTCAGCAACCATTTGGTCTGACAGTGCGATTAGGCCTTCCATTGTTGTCGGAATATCATAGCCGTTGTCTTCGAACTGCTCAGGTGAGTACCAAACTAGTGATTTAAGGTCCATTTTGTATGCGAAGCCGTAGAAGTCTTTTTTGCCATCTGCGTCTGCATATGTGCCCAAATCAACCCAAGACGAGCCAGCGCCATAGTTTTCAGTCATCCATGATGCCAAGTCGTCGCCAAGTGGAACCAAATGACCTTCTTTAGCCATATCACCAGCAAGGCCGGGCTGCGGGAAGATCGAGATGTTTGGCGCGTTGTTTGAACGTAAATCAGCAACGATCAAAGCAGCAAAGTCGCGAGAACCGGAGTATTTCACAGTCGCGCCAGTGGCCTTCTCAAAGCAGCTCACTGTGTTTAGCAACATCTTTTCATCCTGGCCTTCCATCGAGCCTGCGACGGTGATGACTTCACCTTCAAAACTGCCCAAATCGCCAAGTTTAGACGGTGTATCGCAAACGTCTGCCTGTGCAGTACCTACGAATGTGAATGAAGCTGCAACTAGTGCGCTTGCACCCAATGTTTTTTTAGTAATTTGCATCCATTTTCTCCCAGAAGTTGTGTCGGAGTTGTTCAAAACAAGTGGTCTAAAACATAGTTTTAGATTTTCTCGTCGACCTCCCAGATGAATAGTGCACTGTGATTTTGGATAGAGCAAGTGGAACGGATATTAAATTCGTAAGTTGAACTTAGTGAGCCGTGATAACGTCACTATAGCATTTGAGGCTCGGAAAATTTGTGTGCCGGGGCGCTAGGTTTTGAATTTTGAGATAGTTAGGTTCAAGAAAGCCAGGCAGATGAAACGGGTTATGGGTCGATCTCTGCCGCCATGATTGCAATGGCTTTCTGACAAACGATAGCAGCATTTCTCTGCTGAATGGCTCTGTAATTTCGTTGGTCTATTTTGAACGCTTTGCCACGCTTCCAGCTTTTTCCTGTTAAGAAGTTTGCAGTTGAGGCCAGTGGATCGGCTAAATTGTGGAAATTAAATTTTTCGTCACCATTAGCGTCAACGCCGTTTCTAGGGGCTTTGCTTGGCAAGAATTGCATATGGCCCAATTTGCCGTGCTTCGCGCCCTTTGTTGAAGTGTTGATTGCGCCCTTGTCCACTAATTTCAATCGGCAAATCGCATGAGGTTCGAAAACGCGGAGTAGGGGCAGTTATATGTTAGTTTTGTAATTGCAGAGACAGCGGCGCTATCGCCAATGAAACTTTCTAATTCGACCTTCATACTTTGGATTGCTTGTATTTCTCTAGCGGGGACACCATTTTTTTCGAGAGAGGCAAACAAGGCGGCAATGGAAGCCTTCGTCTTTGGGAGGAGGTGGTGGTTCAACCGCACGCCCGCATAGATTTCCTAGATATATTTAAACGATTTTTGATTGCGCTGGAAGGGGTGCGATTGCAATGATGGCAGAGACTATGGATGGTTTTGGAGCGTCTAAAAATACAGGGCTCAATATAATTTAGGAGAAGGTGAACGACTTTGGAGGGAAGAGTAAAGGCTGAGATATTCAGGTTCGAGATATTGTAATTTCCAACTAAAAAAGGCGCCCCAAATGGGGCACCTTCGTTTTAATTTAAATCATTAAGTCCAGAAGGATTTAGAGATTAGCAGGAATAGTACATTGCGTACTCAACTGGGTGAGGTGTGTGTTCGTAACGTTCAACCTCTTCCATTTTAAGCGCTATGTAGGCCTCGATTTGGTCTTTTGTGAACACGTCACCAGCCAGTAAGAAATCCATGCCGCTGCGCAATTCGTCCAAAGCTTCGCGCAAGGAACCACAAACTGTTGGGATCGCTGCCAGCTCTTCTGCTGGCAGGTCATATAGGTTTTTGTCCATGGCTTCGCCTGGGTCGATCTTGTTTTGGATGCCGTCTAGGCCGGCCATCAACAAGGCAGAGAAGCAAAGGTACGGGTTTGCAGATGGATCTGGGAAGCGCGCTTCGACGCGTTTTGCTTTGGGGGACTCAGTCCATGGAATACGAACGCAGCCAGAGCGGTTGCTTGCAGAATATGCGCGCAGAACTGGTGCTTCAAACCCCGGGATCAGGCGCTTGTAGCTGTTTGTACCAGGGTTTGTGAAGGCGTTTAAGGCTTTTGCATGGTGTAGAATGCCGCCAATAAAGTATAGTGCCTCTTGGGACAGGTCAGCGTATTTGTCGCCTGCGAACAATGGCTTGCCATCTTTCCAGATGGACATGTTCACGTGCATACCAGTGCCGTTATCACCAGCGATTGGCTTTGGCATAAAGGTCGCTGATTTACCGTATGCGTGCGCCACGTTGTGAACAACATATTTGTATTTTTGCAACTCATCGGCTTGTTTTGTAAGTGAGCCAAAAATCAAGCCTAGCTCGTGTTGGCAAGATGCAACCTCGTGGTGGTGCTTGTCAACTTTCATGCCCAAACGCTTCATCGTAGAAAGCATTTCGCCGCGTAGATCATGTGCATCATCAATTGGGTTTACTGGGAAGTAACCACCCTTGATGCCAGGGCGGTGGCCCATATTACCCATTTCGTATTCGGTGTCGGTGTTCCAAGACGCATCCGTAGCATCAACTTCGTAAGACACTTTATTGATTGTGTTGGAGTAACGCACGTCGTCAAACAGAAAGAACTCGGCTTCTGGACCCATGTAAGCAACGTCACCAATACCTGAAGAGATCAGATAAGCCTCGGCCTTTTGCGCTGTGCCGCGCGGGTCACGTGTGTAGGCTTCGCCCGTGTCTGGCTCAACAACAGAACAGTGAACGCAGATTGTTTTTTCTGCATAGAATGGGTCAACATATGCGCTGTCAACATCCATCATTAATTTCATGTCTGATGCTTCGATTGATTTCCAGCCTTCGATAGAAGAGCCGTCAAACATAAAGCCCTCAGCGATCAAGTCTTCGTCGACTTGGTCAGCGCACAATGTAACGTGCTGTAGTTTACCGCGTGGATCTGTGAAGCGCACGTCGACGTAGTCGGCTGCTTCATCTTTGATCATATCAAGAAGTAGGTTGCTCATTTCGTGATCCTTCGTGTTCGTATGTTCTACTGTGATGGTTATTAAAGCGCGTCAGAGCCAGATTCACCGGTACGGATGCGAATTGTTTGTTCAACAGGGGAGACAAATATTTTTCCGTCACCAATTTTGTCTGTTTTGGCAGCATCAACGATAGCTGCGATAGCTGCGTCCACTTGGTCGTCATCAAGGACAACTTCAACTTTTACTTTTGGTAAAAAGTCGACAACGTATTCTGCCCCACGGTACAATTCTGTGTGGCCTTTTTGACGGCCGAAACCTTTGACCTCAATAACGCTAAGGCCTTGGACACCAACTTCTTGAAGGGCCTCTTTAACCTCATCAAGTTTGAAGGGTTTGATAATCGCTTCGATCTTTTTCACGTGGGCCTCCCTTGGCTTGGCTTTGAGCACCTCTTCTCACTTAATGACGTGGAGGTCCAGATTGGAGAGGGGAAGTGATGTGGGTGGGGGAGAGGTTTTGCCTGGCTGCATTATTTTAGTGCGAGTTGATTAAAAAGTAGGCAAAGTTGAATCTGTCATTTTCGTCATCAGGTAGCGTATTTATGTCTGAGTTCAGTAAAAATACGTAACCTCCGATTGGGGTTATGCGTTATTATTTAGAAGGCTAGCCTAGGCCGCGATAGCAGCCATAGCTTTTGCCAGTTGTACTGAAATTTCCAAACCGTCGGCATAGATGACGTGCTGTCTGTCGAAAGTAAGATGCACCAGTTGCAAATCGCGCGTTCCTAGATCGGTGATGAATCCACCATCGATCAAATCACCGGCCTCTACAACAGTCTGGGCTTTTCCAAACATTGATTGTTCGCGCCAGTGGCGCACCAATATATGTTGTATTGCAGTGATAATGACATCATGGTCGGGGCAGGTGTACCCCAGCGAACCAGCTTTGATAGCAACAGCCGCAGCTGAAGTGCGGCGAGCGAATGTATCCAGCATTGTAACCATCCCTGAATTGCGTGTGACGACTTTGTCGCAAGGCAATAGATATTTTACAGGGATTTCGCCCTCTGCTGTAAAGATTATGCTGTCAGCAACAATGCCAGCTTGCATGGGGTATGCGCGTGTTTGCGAATCTTGTTCGCTTTGGGCGCGCCTGACCGTTTTCGGTTTCATTGGCGTCTTTTTTTATTGCAACCTGCCTCTAGGTTAATTTCAATCTATGATGGATTCGACCAAATACGCCAATTTTTTTAGCCATTTAAAATAGTTGTGGTTTTTGCGCATTTGCTCTTTCATCCCGCGCAAACCTTTGCTAACCCCTCAATTGTCCAAATAGGGCATGTGTGCGGGTGTGGCGGAATTGGTAGACGCACTTGGTTTAGGTCCAAGCGCCTATGGCGTGGGGGTTCGAGTCCCTTCACCCGTACCACTACTTTAAAATAACTTACTGTAATTTCTCTGATTTTAATCATTGAGGACTTACCCGTGTCAAACATCCATTACACAATCTGTCTTTAAGGCACTTATTATTATAAACGCCGTGTGCGCAAACAAGTAATCGCAGCGTACGGTCCTTTCATAAGGCATGCTCTGTCGAGTGATTTTTAGGAAGCATCTGCATATGCTGAGCGTCTGACTAGTGTCCTCGACGGGGCTTGGGCCGCCAAAGTGAAGATTATACCCGTTGATATCAGCCAAGCTGTGATCCATTCAACAAGACCCCAATAGTACCACAACGCTTGCATTTCGCACGTTGTCGAATTTCGTGTGTGGTGACCTCAGGGCCAATAACCGAAGTTGGTTTGCAATCGAGTAGCAAAATATGTTGTCATGGTGCGATCTCCTGTTTTGCACCGTTGAAAAATTCCATAACGGCTGCTTGATCTTCGCCACCCAAACCGGCGGATGTCAGCATGCGGTGAATTTCAGCACACAACGCGGTCATAGGCATGGAAGTGTCTGTCTGGCGTGCGAGATCATTTACAGCATTGAGGTCTTTGACCATGTTGTCGATCCGGCCCGTACGCCGGTAATCCTTGCTTGCAGAGCGCGGTAGGTATTCTTGTAGCAAAGCGCTGTCAGCCCGTCCGCCTTTCAGCGCTTGGGGTATCTTGGCTGCATCGACGCCGGCGTCCAACGCGAGTTGTGTGGCTTCAGCCACGGCAAGAAACCCAAGACCACACAGCACCTGATTGATCAGCTTTGTTGTTTGCCCAGCACCAGATGGCCCCATGTGGGTGTAGTTTGAGGCCACATGTTGCAGGACTTGATGGGCCCGCGCGACGTCATTTTCCTCACCGCCAGCCATCAAAGTCAGCTCGCCAATCAGCGCTTTAGGCGCACCACCTGAAAGAGGGCTATCAACCCAAGCCATCCCATTTTCCTTTGCCATCTGCGCAAATTTTCGGGTGAAATCAGGGGCAATCGACGACATGTCGATGATCACCGTGCCTGAGCGCGCTCCCTCAATGATACCGTCTTTGCCAAAGGCAGCAATCTCAACGATATGCGATGCATTCAGGCTGGTGATCACAAAATCCACATCGCTGCTGGCCTGCGCTGCTGAGGTAGTAGCGGTAGCGCCAAGTTTCGTAAGTTTGGCTATTTTTACCAGGTCCAGATCAAAAACCGTCAGGCTGTTACCTGTTTCCAAAAGGCGTGTTCCAATCGCACCTCCCATGGCTCCAGCCCCGATAAGCGCAATTTTCTCATTAATCGCAAAATTTTCTTTCTGTAGATTGCTTTATAAAGACGCAGTGATGCCGCCGTCTACGTAAAGCGTATGGCCATTTACAAAGCTGGACGCTTTTGAGGATAGGAACACACAGGCCCCAACCAATTCATCCACATTGCCCCAACGGCCCGCAGGTGTGCGTTTCTCTAACCAAGCAGAGAATTCAGGATCAGCAACAAGTGCCGCGTTGAGTGGTGTATCGAAGTAGCCAGGGGCAATCGAATTACATTGCAACCCGTGTTGGGCCCAATCTGTAGCCATACCCTTGGTTAAATTGCCAACAGCACCCTTTGTCGCTGTGTAGGGCGCAATTCCAGGCCGCGCCAAAGCGGTTTGAACAGACGCGATGTTGATTATCTTTCCAGCACCGCGGGCAATCATATGGCGCGCCACGGCTTGGCCAACATGAAAAACGCTGGCCACATTGGTTTGCAGCAGCTTTTCGAACATCTCGGGGGGGAAATTTTCTAGCTCAGTACGGTGCTGCATGCCTGCGTTATTGATCAAGATGTCGATGGCTCCGTGCTCTGCCTCAAACCCGTCAATGGCAGCACGTACAGCCACATGATCTGTTGCATCAAAAGCCAGTGTCTTTACCGACGCTCCAATCTCAACGGCGGCGGCCTCTAACTTCTCTACATTACGACCATTCAAGACAACCTCTGCTCCCGCCTCGATCAGCCCTTTTGCAAGCGCAAATCCAATACCCTGTGATGAACCCGTGATGAGGGCGCGGCGGCCTTTGAGCGAAAATAGATCTGACATATTTTATCCTTGTTGGCTGGCTTGACTTAGTCAAATTGTTACCGATAACTTGTTGTTGATACCATAGGGTGTCAAGTGAGATTTTAGTTGAAAAACCACAGATATATGACATTTTTAACCGCCCCAGATCATGATTAAGTTCAAAACGCGAAAAGCAAAAGGTAGCCTGTTAGTTAGGATCCTGAAGGCCTGTTTTGCAGGTCCAGACCTGCCGAAACCAATATTGTAAGGACGAGACGAGATATGAAGGCCATCGTTGCGCACGCAGCTAAGGATCTGCGGTTGGAAGAGCAGGACATACCACCTATCGGTTCGCAACAGGTTCGCATCCGCTTGCAGTCGGGTGGTATCTGTGGGTCTGATTTGCATTACTATAATCACGGTGGATTTGGTGCGGTGCGGCTGAAGCAACCCATGACACTGGGGCATGAAGTGTCTGGTTTGATTGAAGCAGTTGGCACAGATGTGGATACTCATGAAATAGGTCAATTGGTAGCAATATCACCATCGCGTCCGTGTAAAACCTGTGATTTTTGTCAAGAAGGCAAACAAAACCACTGCATCAATATGCAATTTTATGGCTCTGCAATGCCGTTTCCTCATATTCAGGGGGCTTTCCGTGAAATTCTAGTAGCTGATGCGGAGCAATGTGCAGTGGCTGATGGTCTAAGCGCCGGTGAAGCTGCCATGGCAGAGCCGTTGTCCGTTGTATTACATGCCGCCAAACAGGCCGGTGATTTGATGGGCAAGCGGGTGCTTGTCACGGGATGTGGCCCGATAGGATTGCTTGCGGTAATTGTCGCGCGCGCTGCAGGTGCCTTGCAAATAGTGGCGACTGACATCACATCTTATACCACAAAAATGGCGCTAAGCGTCGGTGCAGACGCCGCGCATAACGTGGCGCAAAATCCTGCTGCTCTCTCTAAATACACTGCGGATAAGGGCACTTTTGACGTGTTGTTCGAATGTACTGGTGTTGCGCCTGTCGTTGCGTCCACTGTGCCGGCATTGCGCCCCGGTGCCACAATGATCCAGCTTGGCTTGGGAGGCGATATGACCTTGCCAATTCAGGCCATGACCGCAAAAGAATTGATCCTAATAGGCTCGTTTCGTTTTCACGCTGAGTTCTTTGATGCGGTCGAATTAATGCGCGGTGGCCAGATTGATGTGAAACCGTTGATTACTCACACAATACTGCTGTCGGATTTCGTAGATGCGTTTGAATTGGCTTCAGATCGCCATAAAGCGGTTAAAGTCCAGATACAATTTGCGGATTAGCCTTAGTTTTTAGATCTGTCAGGCGTTCTGCGCGTTGTTCTCAACAAAAGACAGCTCAATCATCGCTTCGCCAATACATGCAACAGACATCATCTCTGTTCTCTTTTCCAGATTATGAGACCCGCGCACATGATAACTATTGCACCTATCATTGTCCAAAAGTCAGGGATGGTACCGAAGAATAAATAGCCCCAGATCGCAACATAGATCAGGAAGGAATAGGTAAAGGGCATCAGTTGGTTTGCCGTGCCGAAGCGATGCGCATTGGTTAGCAATTGATGACCAGCCCAGCCGAATATACCCAGCGCAATGAGGACAAGCATGCCAAAGGAGGTCTCAGGCTGCACCCAAGTCCAAATAGCAAAAGGCAGCATTAACAACGTACCGACCAGCCCCATGTAAAACTGCATGGTTTCCACAGCAACGATGCCTGACAGTTTGCGAGTCATCATCGAATAAAACGCCAGTGCTGTGGCATTATAAACGATCATCAAAACGGCTGGATGAAACGTGGTGCCAAAAGGTCGGACCACGATCAACACGCCGATGAACCCCAAAAGGATAGCACCCCAGCGCCAAGGGCCAACGCGTTCTCCCAGCATATATATAGACAGGAAACAGACGATCACAGGGCTCGAAAAAACAATGGCAGAAACGACTGTAAGGGGTAGGAATTGCAATGCGTAAAAGTTGGAGAGTGTCGCAGTAACCAGTAAAACTGCACGGCTGACAACTGCCCACAGGTGATCGGTCTTAAACCGATCTGCTGTGATGCCACCGCGCGCAATCATGGCTATGGAAATACCAAAATGCCCCGCATAGCGCATAAACGCCAATTGAAACGCAGGGATGCCTGCCACCGCCAACCATTTCGCACCCGTGTCTACAAATGAAAATATGAACCACGCCACAAGCATCATTAGGATACCTAAGCGTGGCAAATCAGCGTTTGATTGTGCAATGACAGCCATTTCTATTTTTTTGCGAAACGTTTGACGTAAAAGTCGACCATCTGGCCGACCATATCCTCGCTTTGGCCGCTATCGCGCGCCTGCGTTAAGGCGGTAAGAGTGCCCTCGCTCATTAGGCTGTCAACACCTGCATCTTCGGCCATTTTTGCGTAATATCCGACGTCTTTTGCGGCGTTCTTGATGGCAAAGGCGATGGCTGAGGGGTCTTTATCAACGCCGTAAGTTTTCACAAAATCCATCATACCTGAATGCAATGGTCCAGCGGCCATCACTTTATACAGCTCTGCGCGATCGACGCCTGTAACATCGGCCATTGCAAAGGCTTCAGCCATCGCGTTCGCGACAGTCATCCCAAAGAAGTTGTTGATCAATTTGATTGTGTGACCAGATCCAATTTCGCCAAGGTGAAAGACGTTTTCACCCAAATCTTTCAAGGTGCCTTCAACTTTGTTAAACGCAACTTTGTCGCCAGCTGCCATAATATTCAGTAAGCCATCAACCGCGTGTTGTGGTGTTCGACCTAGTGGTGCGTCTAGATATGTGCCACCTGCTGCTGCAACTTCGTCGGCCAGGCTTCGGGTACTGCCCGGCAACGAGGTGCCAAAGTCGATGACTGTTGCACCGGCGCGTAGGCCTGCGATTACGCCATCCGTGCCGCGCATACGTGCTTCGACGTGCTCGGACGTGCCCATGCAAAGCATCACGACATCGCTCACTTGAGCAACGGCTTTTGCATCTTTTGCTTCAACAGCGCCACGTGCGATCGCCGCGTCCAGGTAGGTCCGGTCTTGGTTGCCGAGGATGGTTAATTTGTACCCAAGATCTTGAAGGCGGCCAACCATTGCGCCGCCCATGAGCCCAAGGCCTATGAATCCGATTTCTGGTTTTCTCATGTATATATCCCTTGAAATAATTCTTAAATTAGCCCTGCGCTAGGCGTGTGGCAGGGGTATTTGATTGTTGGGCCAATTGTGCCTCAATTTCTTGTGCCACAGTGAGTGTACGGGCTGCGTCAGCCACGTCAATCAAAGGGGGCGCGCCGTCCATAACGTTTATGAAATGGTCAAGTTGTGCATCAAGTGGTGTGCGGATGTTTTGCGCGACGTCTAAGGCAGTTCGTTTTGCAGATGTACCCCAATCAGAGCCATGCCAAAGGGTCATTGACGGAAAACTGACCGCCCCTTTTGTGCCCGTGATCCACATCATATCTTGGTGTGTGGTTCCAATGTTTGGGTTCTCACCTGTGCCCGCCTCAAACCCCCAAGGGGAAGGCGAGGTGTCTGCAAAGCTGATCGTACCAGTGGCACCATTTTCGAACATAAGGACGACGGCACCGCTTTCAATCCGGTCGGTCCCGCGCAAGGACGCACCCCGAAGGGCGGTTGTTTTCACAATTTCACCGACAACAAATCGCAGGGTATCAATGTCATGTACAAGATTTATCATCACAGGGCTGCCGTCTGCAGCGCGCCAGTTGCCTTCAAAATAGGCATCAGGTTTGCGCATTGCCCAGATAATTGAGGCAGTGACCACGGTGCCGATTGTTCCGTTGGCGATCAGGGATTTGAGTTGCTGAACGGGCGCGTGATAACGTCGGTGGTGAGCGACCAATGATGTGGTGCCTGTCATCTTCAATGTATTCTCGAGCCGCTTGGCGTCTCTGATGGTGCCTGTGACGGGCTTTTCAATCAATACATGCCAACCACGTTTCGCGGCCTGAATAGCATGGTCGGCATGCAGATGCGTGGGTGTGGCAATAATCGCACCGTCAATGTTGTCAGGAGCCTCTGCCATATTGGGAAATCGTGTATGCTCCCCGGCAATCGTCATGTCAGGATCGGCCAAACCGACAAGTTCGCATCTGGGATGTGCGACCACGGCTTGGATATGGCGTATCCCAATCAAACCACCACCAACAACAAGAATGCGTT
This sequence comes from Ascidiaceihabitans sp., assembly GCA_028388995.1. GTDB lineage: Bacteria > Pseudomonadota > Alphaproteobacteria > Rhodobacterales > Rhodobacteraceae > Ascidiaceihabitans. Next base: position 26,281 of record JAOEQC010000016.1, read on the forward strand.
TCACATCACAGCCCCGATTTGCCATGGGACGAATTCGTAGTCGCCCAATCCTTGTGCTTCTGACTTTGTCACTTCACCTGATGCTACGCGTAAAAACATCTTGTAGATTTCGCGGCCTTTTTCTTCGATGCTTATGCCTTTTGACAGGACCTCGCCTGCGTCAATGTCCATGTCTTCGCTCATGCGCATCGCCATTTCAGTGTTGGTTGCAATCTTGATTGTTGGCGCGGGTTTAGAGCCGAAAGCAGAGCCGCGCCCGGTGGTGAAGCACACTAAGTTGCAGCCGCCTGCGATTTGGCCGGTGACGGATGCGGGATCATAACCTGGAGAGTCCATAAACGTGAACCCGCGTGTTGTGACGGGTTCTGCATATTTGTAGACGCCAGTAAGGGGGGACGTACCGCCTTTGGCGGCTGCGCCGAGTGATTTTTCAAGGATCGTGGTAAGGCCACCCTGCTTGTTTCCAGGAGAGGGGTTGTTGTCCATCGAGCCCTTGTTTCGGGTCGTATAATCCTCCCACCACTTGATGAGACTGATAAGCTTGTCGCCCGTCGCTTGGTCCACCGCGCGGCGGGTCAGAAGGTGTTCGGCACCGTAAATTTCGGGTGTTTCTGCCAGCACGCCTGTGGCCCCTTGGGCTGTGAGCAAATCGCATGCATAGCCAAGTGCAGGGTTCGCTGTGACGCCGGACCAAGCATCAGAGCCACCGCACTGCAGCGCGACCATCAATTCAGAGGCTGGGCATTTGGTTCGGGTGGCCTTGTCCGCGATGGGCAGCATGGCGGTGACCTTGGCGATACCCATCTCGATCGTGCGGCGCAAACCTGCAACTTTCTGGATATTCATAGTTTGAAAAGTGGGGCTGTGCTTCAGGCCATATGCCTCAAGGAGCCAGTCGATTTGGTTCATCTCACAGCCAAGTCCGAGCATTAGCACGCCAGCATGGTTCGGATGTTTCGCGTAGCCCCACATAACACGTTGTAGTGCTTCAAAGCCATCGCCGTTGTCGGCCATGCCGCAGCCTGTGCCATGCACGAAGGCTGCCACGCCGTCGACGTTGGGAAACTGGCTAAGGATGTCTGGTGTGAAATAGTCCGCGATCATACGCGCGGCGGTTGCCGAGCAGTTTACTGAGGTTACAATTGCGATATAGTTGCGGGTGCCGACACGCCCGTTTTCACGGCGAAACCCCATGAATGTATCTTGTGTCGTTGCCAGAACCACAGGGCGCAAATCAGTTGAGAACTCATAGGCCATATCCGTATTGCGGAACTCAACATTTTGCGTGTGGACGTGATCCCCTGCCTTGATATCGGTTGCTGCATAGCCAATAAGTTGCGCGTATTTGCGCACTGGGTCACCTTTGGCAATCGCGGCAGTCGCGATTTTGTGGCCAGAGGGGATAAGCGCCGTTGTTTGCACCTCTTCAATTACGACGCCAACTTCCAGCGCACGCGTGGCTGTGACAACATTATCTGCGCGGTCCAAACGTACGAAGTTCAATTTTTTTCCTTCCGAATTGTAGGGCTATCATGCGCAGTAGGGCGCATCTGATGACCAGCGGTGAATGTCAGTATGAGTCGCATTGGCCAAACGTGATCGGGTGTCTTCCCACATGTTTTTCCAGACTTGCCAATCATGTAGTTCGGTTTGTGGATGCGCGCGCGAACGAGCGATGAATTCCGGGAAATGGCCGCGCCCTGTGGGCTGGCCGGTTTTGTTGAAACGTATGTCAAACGACCAGCGAAACCTTTCAGAGTTATTGTTGAGAGAGGCGTGGGGCGTCAGGGGGTGAAACAGCACAGCACTACCAGCTGAGACGGGCAGAAGGATTGCACTCATTTCATTGACATAACCATCGGCAATGCCGGTTTGGGTGCGCGGGCAATGGGGCAGGATTGTTTGATCGGGCGTCTTGGGCTGGACCTGCAAGCACCCGTTGTCGATGGTGGCCTCTGTTATAGCGATCCAGCAAGTAACCATGTCGGTTTCATCAGCGTCTTGCAGCGCTACAGCGCGGTCCTGATGCCAGTCAGTCGCGGCAATATGAGGCCGCACTTCGTCGGAAGCGAGCACACCGACGGGTGGTTTTAATCGAACGTGCTGGATTGGATTGCTTGTCAGCTCTGGCCCAATGAGCTGTTCTATAACATCCAAAAGCTGTTCGGCCCTGAGCATGTCAAAGACTGCAGGGCCGAAGTGGAAAGGTGTATCTGCCAAAATCTGGTTACCTGGGAGTGATATGTCGAGTGGCTGAAAATAGTCACAGCCCTCCTCATAAGCATGTTGCAGTTTGCCCCAAAAATCCAACTGATCGGGCTGCGTTTTCACCAACCCCTTTGCAAACCAATCGGCGTAAAGCGCGTTCAGCAGTTGCGCGTACTCCATTCGAACACGGCCCAAGAGACCTTCAGGAATAAGGTCGGGTACAACCACGTATCCTTGTGTGGCGAAGTGCGTAATTTGGTCTTGGGTAAGCATGGCATATCTCTAGAGTAAGAGTGCAATTATGTTTGGCCAGATGAGCAATACGGACAAAGCCACAAGCTGAATGCCGATAAAGGGCAGGAAGCCTTTAAATATGTCTGTGAGGCTGATGTGTGGCGGAGCTACGGATTTCAGATAGAACGCCGCTGGACCAAAGGGTGGGGACAGAAAACTGACCTGCATGTTCATGCAGAACACCACACCAAACCAGATCGCCACGTGTGACGGTTCGAGCTGACCTATAAAGCCAATTTCGTCGATGGGTAGGCGCAGAACGATGGGCAAGAAGACGGGGATGATCAGCAATACAATGCCGACCCAGTCCATGAATGCGCCCATAAAGAGAAGAATGACCATCATAGTTAAAATGACCATCATGGTTGGCAAATCCTTACCCACGATCAGATCCGCCACGTATTGGGGCCCACCAGCGATGGTGTAGGCCCCCGCGAGGGATGCGGCACCAATGGTGACCCAAATGATTGTGCCAGTAGAACGCAACGTGCGCATCAGGCTTTCCCAGATCAACTCAAACGAGCCTTCACCACGCAGAATTGCGATGACCAGAACTGCGGCAGCCCCCATGCCTGCGGCTTCTGTAATGCCGGTAATACCACCATAAATGGAACCCATGACAACGCCGATGACGACCATTGGAGCAACAAGGCCTTTTCCCATGTCCCAACCAAGTTTAGAGCGGTCTTTGCCAAAGACAAAGTAGATTAGGGTCAACGCGCCGATCGTAATCCCTGCAAGCCACGGCATGTGGGCTGCGGTGCCAAGACGCGCAGGATCGCCGTCACTGGCAGCATTTGAACCGGAAAGTTCAAAGAACATCGCACGCAAGAACAGGAAGGTGCAGAAACCTGCAATAACGATGGACATAAATGCTGCAAACAGCAGACGCTTTTCTTTGCGTGGTGGATCATTGGGTTCGGGTTCGGGTAGGGGCGCATCTTCGGGGCGCAAGGTCGTGCGGACAATGATGTAAAGAATGAACATCGAAGCGAGCATGAAGCCTGGAATGAAGGACGCCGTAAACAGTGCCTTGATCGACGTTTCCGTAATCAGGCCATAGATGATCAAAACGATTGATGGTGGGATCATCGTCCCCAACGAACCGGACGCACAGATCACACCAATAGCGAGGTTTTGATTGTACCCAAGCCGCAGCATCTGGGGCAGGGCAATTAGGCCCAAAAGGACAACTTCACCACCGATAATGCCCGACATTGCTGCCATTATCACAGCCATGATTGAAGTAACAATTGCGATGCCACCGCGCGTGCGCGATAGCCATACATTAAGCGATGAATACATGTCTTTGGCAATGCCAGATCGTTCTAGCAGGGACGCCATGAAGATAAACAGTGGTATGGATATAAGGACATAGTCTGTTAAAAGCCCGTATATTTTCTGTGCGAGAATATAAAGCGGCCCAGTGCCTGGCCTGCTGGTCAACATACCGTCACCGAAAGTGAATGGGTTCAATATCAAAGCGGGCTCAAACTTCATGACCAGCACTAAAACTGCGAGGGACGCAGAGGCGAAGCCAAGCGGCATACCGATAGCTAGCAGTGCAATAAGTGCCAGCATCAACACCAGTGAAATCGTTCCAATATCCATTAGTCTTGTCCTACTGCGCGTTTGAGCATTTCAATTTCGTCCTGATCCGGCTCATCTGTGTGGATTTCAGGAGTTTTGTTCCAATCTGCGATCAGATTTAGCAACGCTTGAGTTGCGACCAGCGTGATCATGATCAACACCATTGGTTGCAACGTTGCTGGGATCGGCGGATTAAAGGCAGAGCCGTAGAGCTCCCACTTGTACAGCTTGTTCAAGAACACCTGCTTGTAGCTGCCGTAGACCAGAAAGAACGCGAACGTGACGATTAGCAGGCACGAGACCGAGTCAAACACCCGTTGAACCCAGCGTGGCATAATGTCGTAGATCAGGAAAATTCGGATGTGGCAGCGTTGTTGCATTGCGTAAAAACCAGAGATCAGGAATACGAAACTCGCGAACCACAACGTCATCTCGTTCGCCCACTCAGTCGGTTGTTCCATGATGTAGCGCATGAACACTTCATAAAGCATCACAATTGTCATGGTCGCGATCATCATCATGGTTACACGGCCCATAAACAGGGCAATATGGTCAATCTTGCTGGCACCTTCGTATTCCATCCCCGCGGGACGCACCGAACGGGCCCCAAAGAAAACTAAGATTGGAGTCGCGATTAGCGCTATAATGTCAATAATATCAATGTGACCCCCAAAGATGCCGTTCATATTTGGGGTCACATCTGCGCGGATATAGATAGCCTCAACTTGCGCGCGCATGCTTTCGGATGTGTAGGGAATCCAGTCGAGCATGAAAGCTGGCAAATGCCAGATGAGCCAGGCAGCCGTGCCCACAAACGCCAGTGGTATCAGCCACTCTACGATGCCGCCTGATCTTTTCTGCATGAGAGTTCCCTTTGCTTTACGCTTTGATTTCGAAGTGTTTTATAAAGTCCATGTCCGGTTCAACGCTGATGCCTGGACCGGTCGGAATAACCACGCGACCATTGTTTGCTTTGACCTGCCCCTGAATATCCAAAGGTTCTGCTAGCAGCTCATCACGAAATTTGTTGTCGGTGGTATCGAATTCTAACATTGGCTCCCACGGGTGCAGACCACCGGGCAAGGGGGGCATCGCGCCCAGTAATTGCAGGTTAGTGGCAACCGCAATAGCACTGCCCCAGACGTGGTTAATCACGGGTGTGAAATGCGCGTGGCACAACGCTAGAACACGCAGATACTCTGAAACACCACCAAGCGCACAAACTTCGGGTTGCGCGATGTCGAGGCCGCGATTTTCCAAAATATTACGCCAACCCCAGCGGCTAAATTCGGCTTCCCCGCCCGAGATGTTGATCTTGAGACCTGCGCGCAGTTCGCGGTAGCCGTCGAGATCCTCAGGTGCAATTGGTTCTTCGAACCAGTAGGCGTCTAACTCTTCTAACGCGCGGCCCACATAAAAAGCGTCCGATGTGGTGTAGCAGTGGTTGGCATCGACCATGAATTTAAAGTCATCGCCGACACCACGGCGAACAGCCTCACAGAGCTTCACATCAGGTTTGGGCCCAAATCCAGTCTTCATCTTGGCGGCAGTAAAGCCCATGCCTTTGATTGCAGCCGCTTCATCTTCAAACCGCTTGGCTAAATCATCGATCGGTTCATCGCGCAGCATCATACCGTAGCCGTAGCATGGTACGTCGACACGGTGCGCACCGCCAATCAGCTTATGCAGCGGGAGGCCCGTAACTTTTCCCGCGATGTCCCATAGTGCGATGTCTACGCCAGAGAGCGACTGCATCGGCATGCCTTTTTGCCCATGATCTCGCAGAAGGTTATATACCTTGTGCCAAATCACGTCGCGGTCCATCGGGTCCATCCCAAGAACCATGGGCTGAATAACTTTTTCAACGATGCCTTTGTTGGCTATCGCTATGTTTCCCGGACCAAAACATTCACCCCAACCCGTCACACCTTCGTCGGTTTGCACCTCGACCAAATGCGCGGAACGTTTGGCGTAATACTGCTGCGAATACCCCAAAATTTCAGGCATATCATACTGAAGCACATGACTGATAATGCGGGTGATTTTCATGTGGTTCCAACGATTAAAGGTAAGTACGGCAAGACCATCAAGACAGCCTTGCCGTAGATTTGATTCAACACATGGCGTTGATTACTTCATCGCGCCCATGTCTTTTAGGAATGCGACGTGACTTGCTAGCAGCGCTTTGGCTTCTGGTGTTGTCGCAAACTCGGTCCAACCTTTTTGAACCGCAGAACGGTACTTGGCCAGATCTTCTGGTGTCCACTCATAAAGGTTGATACCTTTGGCGCGAAGGGTTTTCGCGGTCTGTTCGTTTTGGACTTCGTTGATGGTCGCATTGTTCAATGCAAGGCTGTCCATCGCGACTTCCATGATCTTACGGTGGTGTGCTGGCATGCTGTCCCAGACTGTCTTGTTGCACGCAAGGTGGTCAGCGGGCATTGAGTGGAAGCCCGGATAGTTCGTGTGCTCGGCAATGTCATATAGACCAAGGCCTACGTTGTTGGTGAGGTTTGCCGCGTCTGCACCATCGATGATACCAGTTTCAAGTGCGGTAAAGATCTCGTTGAAGTCCATCACGATTGGCGATGCACCCATGGCTGCAAATACCTTTGTTGCAAGGCCAGGGGGTGAGCGGAATTTCCAATCTTTAAAGTCATCGGCATTGCGTATCGGGCTTGTAGAGGCTAGCGATTCTGGACCAGGGATCCACCAACCAACAAACTCCATATCATATGGGTTATACAGATCATTCAAAGCTGCGCGACCATTGCCGTGCAGCAACCATGCCATCTGTTGGTATGGGTTTTGGTAGCCACCCATTAAGTCGCCCGCAAATTGGAACGCTGGGTTCTTACCAGTTTGGTATGCGCCACCTGTCATATCGCAATCAAGAATACCTGTTGCAGCGGCATCAAACGTTTCAACCGATTTAACTACGGATGCGGAATAAAACATCTCAACTGCGATTTCGCCATTGGACATAGTTTGAATGTCATCAACGAATTTCGCAGCCATCTTGCCTGACAGTTGCTCGGGCGAGAAGTGTGTCTGAATGCGCAGTTTTGTTGTAGCGTGGCCGTCTGCCATCGCGGTTGTTGCAGCCAGTGCGGCAGTGACGGCCAATGTGGCCGCTGTTTTCAAAAGTTTCATGTAGTCCTCCCAGACATTATGCGTTGCGGTACCGGGCATAAGATTACTCCCTTTTCTGTACGCTGGTTAAACGTTAGGACAGGAATTCGCTAACGACAAGAATAAAGTGAAATTAGCTATAATTTCGAGATTATAGTGTATTTGTAAAATAATATGCTCTAGTGTTAGTGCATCTGGAAAAAGGTATGGTCCGACATGTTTAATGAAAAAGACATCTACCTAAACCTTCAAGATCGACTTGTAACTGCGGGATTTGAGCACGGAGCAAAGCTGCGTGCCGAAGTCTTAAGCCGTGAATATAATTGTTCTGCCAGCACTATCCGTGAGGCGCTTTTTCGGCTGTCTACGCTTGGCTTGGTCAAATTCCAGGAACAACGGGGGTTTCGGGTCCCTGAAAGGTCGCCGGAAAAAGTTATGGAACTTACCCACATGCGGGTGCTTTTAGAGGGGGAGGGCACAGTGCTTTCGATCCATAAGGGTGGCGTCGCATGGGAGGCGCGTTTGACTGCTGCGCACCACCAATTGAGCCATATTGAAAAACGCATTCATACCACCGACGACCCTACCGATTTGGTTCCGATCTGGTTCAATGCAGAACGGGAATTTCACCAAACTTTGATATCAGCATGCGGCTCGGAAACACTAAAAGAGTTACATGCGAGGGTTTATGCGCAGTTCCGTCAGCAACTGATGGTAGCAGATCGCCAGTTCGATTTCATTTCTGATAACATTCAGCATCACGCAGAAATTCTTGCCGCAGCTGTGTCTGGTGATAAAGGTTTGACGCGCCAAAATATCCATGATCATCTGGCCCGTCACCTGACCGGAAACACGTTGCAGGTCTAGGCTTTTAGATCGTCGTGGATGTAGACTTTTATTATTTCGTCAAAACTGCTTTCAGCCACAAAACCCAATGCGACAGCTTGTTTGGGGTTGAAATCACGTGGCCATCCGTCGACAATTTGCATGATTGTCGGGTCAAGTTTTAGCTTGATCAGATCAACAGCATCCTGGCCAGCGGCGTTGCGCAGCGCCTCGATTTGCTCTGCTACTGTGCAGCTTACCCCTGGTAGGTTCAGCGCACGCCGTCCGTTCAGCAGATCGGTATCAAGCGTTGCAGCATGTGTTAAAAACTGTGCTGCCACGCGTGGGCTGGCGTGCCAATGGCGTACGGTATCTGCAACGGGCAAGACTGCTACAATTCCGTTCAGTGGTTCACGGATAATTCCTGAAAAGAACGAAGATGCAGCAGCGTTGGCTTTGCCCGGGCGCACGCAGATCGTGGGTAGGCGTAAGGAAATCCCGTCGATAAACCCTTTGCGACTAAAATCCGTAATCATCAATTCACAAGCGGCCTTTTGCGCGCCGTAGCTGGTCAGCGGTGCAGACAGGAATGAATCGTCGATCTTGTCGGGGTAGGGACCGCCATAGACAGCAATGGATGAGGTGAACACCACACGTGGTCGGTACGTGCCTTCAGATGCGTCATGCTCTGTCTTGATCGCATTAAGCAAATGCCACATCGCCATCATGTTGACGTCCCAGCCTAGATCAAACTTGGTCTCGGCCTCTCCTGATACAATGGCAGCAAGGTGGAAAATCACATCAGGCCTGCTGGCTGCCAGTGTTTGTGCCATGGTGGCGTCTGCGATATTGCCCATTACTGTTTTTGTGATCACGCCGTTTTTGGGAAACGCGCGGTCAAACAGTGTCAGTTCAACGCCGTCAAAAATGTTATGCTCAGTGATGCGTCTGGCCAGTTTCTGCCCGATCATACCGCCGCCGCCAAGGATTAGGATTTTGGTCATGTCAGATCATTCCGTTTTTTAAGTTCCAGATACAGGCCAGAGTGATCCAAATCAGCGCCACCCATTTCTTCACAGAAATGCGCAAAGCGGTTGCGAACCTCTTGGGTTGTGGGGAGGGCAAGGCCCAAACTTGCGGCTTCTGCTAATGTGTTATCAAGGTCTTTCAGTTGGAATTTTGAAAGTCCTCCGGGGGTGAAATTCCCCTCTGACATCCGTTCGCCATGTTGTTGTAAAACCACGCTGTCTGCAAATCCTCCTTTGAGGGCCGCGCGAAGGGCCACAGGGTCCGCCCCGCCTTTTTCTGCAAGTAACGTAGCCTCAGCTACGGCGGAGATTGTCACGGCAACAATTGCTTGGTTCGCCAATTTACATAGCATACCAGACCCGGACGGACCGACATGAACGGGTCGGCCCATCGCCTCAAAGACGAAACGCATGTCCTCAACGATTGCCGCTTCGCCGCCTACCATTATAGCAAGGTTACCTGCCTCAGCGCCTTTGGTTCCACCAGAAACGGGCGCATCCAAGTGAGTTACACCTAGGCCAGCCAAAAGGGTGGAATGTGCCCGCGCATGCTCGGGCTTGGCACTCGACATATCAACCCAGACCATGCCAGCAGTTAGTGCACGCTGCACATCTGGATCTGACAGCAGTTCACCTGTGGCAAAGCCATCTGAAAGCATTGAGATAACCACCTGCGCACTTGCTATCGACCTGGCAACCGTATCGGCAGTCTTAGCACCTTCCTTAACCAATGGTGCCGCACGGTGCGCACGGCGATTCCAGACTGTCAGATCATGCCCTGCTGCCATTAGATTGCGGGACATGGGTAGCCCCATTAGCCCAGTACCGATGAGGGTGATTTTGCGGGTTTGGTTCATGTGGCGGCCGTCCTTTTGTTCCCAAACTGTGCAGGGTGCGCCATGTTCGGGTCAGTGGTTATGGTCAAATTGAAACGTCTGTTATAAGCTACCCTATCAGATCAAAAGGGCCAGAGGGACTTAAAGATCATTCATAATTCGAGATGATCTTGCACCCTTTTGGGTACGTAATAGCAGAGTCATATTGTAAGAATCAGGGCTTAATTTATATGATAGAACAAAGACTTAGTGGTAAATCTGTATTGGTCACAGCGGCTGGACAAGGTATTGGCCGTGCCAGTGCTATAGCGATGGCGCGCGCAGGCGCGCAGGTGTTCGCCACAGACGTAAATATGGAAGTTTTATCCACGATTCGAAGTGAGAATCTCGAAAATATTGAAATTTTCGAACTTAATGTGCGTGATGATGAAAGTGTGAAAGCAGGCGTTGCGCGGGCCGCACCAGACGTGTTGTTCAACTGCGCAGGTTTTGTCCATCACGGTGCAATTTTGGAGACAACAGATGATGATTTTGATTTCGCCATCGACCTGAATGTCCGCTCTATGATCCGCACAATTCGTGCTGCATTGCCGGGCATGTTGGAGCGTGGAGCCGGCTCGATTATCAACATGTCATCTGCCGCAGGCTCCATTATTGGCGCACCCAATCGCTTTATTTATGGGACAACAAAAGCTGCTGTTGTAGGTCTTACCAAATCGGTGGCTGTCGACTACATTACCAAAGGCATCCGCTGCAACTGCATCTGTCCTGGTACGGTCGAGTCTCCCAGCTGGCATGACAGGGTTACAGCCCTTGGTGAGCAATTGGGCAGCTATGACAGAGCGATGGAACAATTTGTTGCGCGCCAGCCCATGGGTCGTGTAGCGACCGCTGCAGAGATTGCAGCACTTGTCGTTTATCTTGCCAGTGACGAAAGTGGTTTTACTACAGGGCACGCACATATCATTGATGGAGGTTGGTCAGGCCAATGACAAAACGCATAAAGATAGAGGATTTACGGTCGCGCAAATGGTTCATGAACCCTGACAATCTGGAAATGACAGCGTTGTATCTGGAGCGCTATCTGAATTACGGCCTGACGCGCGAAGAGCTACAGTCGGGCAAGCCGATCATTGGCATCGCCCAAACCGGCAGTGACTTATCACCTTGTAACCGCCACCACATTGAGCTGACCAAGCGCGTGCGGGACGGCATCATAGCGGCGGGTGGTACCTGTATCGAAATCCCAGTCCATCCCATTCAGGAAACTGGTAAGCGGCCCACTGCGTCGCTGGATCGAAACCTTGCGTATTTGTCTTTGGTCGAGACGCTATTTGGCTATCCGCTGGATGGTGTCGTTTTGAATATCGGTTGCGATAAAACCACACCGGCGCTGT
>JAOEQC010000017.1 GCA_028388995.1 Ascidiaceihabitans sp.
GCGTGCCCTTCTCGCCTCAGGGAACATAAGCAAAGCAAAGTCGGTTCTAGAAAAATCCCGCAGCATCGACTTTCGCGATGGTAGCATGCTGCGCGATCTGGCAGTGACTTATGCCAAATCAAAACAACCGGGTATGGCTGCCCTGACCACCGCAGAGCGTTACGCCCTACTTGGGCGCATGGCTGATGCAAAAATTCACTCAAAACGGGCAGTGGGAATTCTTCCGAGTGGCTCTGGCCCTTGGCAACGCGCACAGGATGTGTTGATTGCTTCTGAACGTGCTACCAAAAAGAGGAAATAAATCATGCGCCTAACACACCTGTTTTCCGCAGCAGCCTTAGCCTGCACTGTTGCGCTACCTGCGTCAGCACTAGATCTCACAAACATGAGCGATGAAGAACGCGCCATGTTCCACGAAGAAGTCCGCGCCTACTTGATGGACCAACCCCAAGTAATCATGGAAGCCGTCAACCAACTCGAAGCAAATCAACAACAAGAAGCGGCTCAGGCAGACCTGGACTTGGTCAGCGACAACGCTGAAGCCTTGTTCAACGATGGTTATTCTTACGTCGGTGGCAATCCTGATGGCGATATCACATTGGTTGAATTCTTGGACTACCGCTGTGGCTACTGCCGCAAAGCGCACACCGAAGTCGCCAAGATGCTTGGAACAGACGGCAACATACGCCTAATCGTCAAAGAATTCCCTATCTTGGGTGAACAATCAGTTCTTGCATCACGCTTTGCCATAGCCGTGAAATTGGCCGCAGGTGATGACGCATACAAAGCGATCAACGATTCCTTGATGACCTTTCCAGGTGAGCTGAGCATGATCAGCCTAAACCGTTTGGGCAATACATTCGGATTGGACATGGCCGCAGTTGAAGCGCAAATGAACGGTCCTGAAGTGGTTGAACAGTTGGCAAAAACCAAAGAGCTTGCGCAAATTTTGCGGATCACAGGCACGCCAACATTTGTGCTTCAAGACGAAATGCTGCGTGGGTATTTACCGTATGATCAGTTGATGATGATCGTGAATGACAAACGCGGTTAACCCCAAGGATCAACCAAAATGCAAAAAGGGCGGTGAATTCAGTTCACCGCCCTTTGGTAATATCGACTGATTGTTGCAATTTATTCTTCGAGTGCTTCAATCTCTGCTTCGGCAATCATTTCAGCGCGCGCTTCGACTTGCTCAACGATGTGCTCAACCATGGATGCGTTGTCTTGTTTGTGACTTTGTTTACCCGCCAGATAGACCATCCCAGAACCAGCACCGCCCCCTGTAAAGCCAACATCTGTCATCAGCGCCTCACCTGGTCCATTCACAACGCAGCCAATAATACTGAGGCTCATCGGCGTTTTGATATGAGCCAAACGGTTTTCCAAAATCTCAACCGTTTTGATCACGTCAAATCCCTGACGGGCGCACGAAGGGCAACTGATAATGTTCACACCGCGGTGGCGCAGACCAAGAGACTTAAGGATTTCATAGCCGACTTTCACTTCCTCAACCGGATCAGCGGATAAAGAAACACGGATCGTATCGCCGATACCCATCCAAAGCAGATTGCCCAACCCAATGGCCGATTTGATCGTGCCAGTGGTAAGCCCACCCGCCTCAGTTATCCCAAGGTGGATCGGTGCGTCGGTCGCTTCGGCCAACTGCTGGTATGCAGCTGCTGCCATGAATACGTCAGACGCTTTACAGCTGATCTTGAATTCGTGGAAATCGTTGTCTTGCAAGATTTTTATATTGTTCAAGCCACTTTCGACCATCGCATCTGGGCATGGCTCGCCGTATTTTTCCAACAGCTCTTTCTCAAGGCTACCAGCGTTCACACCAATACGGATGGAACAGTTATTATCTTTAGCGGCCTTAATGACTTCTTTGATCCGCTTTTCGTCGCCGATGTTGCCTGGGTTGATCCGAAGGCATGCAGCCCCCGCCTCAGCGGCCTCAACCCCTCGTTTGTAGTGGAAGTGAATATCGGCCACGATCGGCACAGGGCTTTCGCGACAAATCTCCTTCATCGCCGCAGCGCTTTCAGGGTCAGGCACTGAAACACGTACAATATCAGCACCAGCCTCTGCCGCTGCAATGATCTGCTTGATCGTAGCAGAAGGGTCAGTGGTCAACGTATTGGTCATCGTCTGCACTGTGATCGGGGCATCGCCGCCAACAGGCACGCTACCAACCATAATCTGTCGGCTTTTACGACGGTAAATATTGCGCCAAGGACGAATGTGATTAAGCGACATGAGCGAATGGCCTTTGCATAACGAATTGTTACTTAGGAAATAGTCCGCCCATCACTCCGCTGCAACCTTTGGGAGCAGGATTAAGCGACACAAATGTCAGAGATGCGAATAAAGGCTTAGTTGGCTTGGCACGGCACAGCAGCCAGTGGGTCGATCGCTGATAGATCAGCTACCATACGACCCAATGTTGTTTCGCTGGTCAGGGGAGCTGGCTCAAACAATTCTACCAACGCTGCTTGCACCAATGGCAAATTCGATGTCACGCTACCAGGTGCGCCAGCAGGACCATAGCAATCCCCCGCCATCGCAAAGTAGATCGCGCCGCTTTCACCGGTGCGCAGCGTTGCAGGTTCAACAGTAGACGGTACGGTCCATGTGTCACCCTTTTCCATAACCGTTTCAAATATCACAGTGCCTTCCGCAGACCGAACACGGACCCAAGATGGGTATGCTGCAACCATTTGCAAAGCTGGTGCGAGACCCTCAACAACCTGTGGCACAACAACACCGTTGGCTTCAGCCAAGGCACCATTGATACCTGAAATCAAATTAATGTCAGTGTCGTTGAAAACTGGTGCCGTGAAGCTCCCAATTGAACGTGGATCAATGTTTGCAATCGCTGAATCACGCGCGACTAGAACAGGTACATCCAAGGCCTGAGGACGATACAAACGATCAAGCGCATTACCGCGTGGGTTGTCTAATACCTTTGGAACGGCAGAGTTTGTGATTTCAGTGGTCGGCTGTACGATTGCAGCACCGTTCAATGGATCAAGATCAGCCAAAACAACGGGTGTCTGATCAACAGGAGCAACCTGGACGCGCTGCACTTCTTGCAACACGGAATAACCGCCAAAGCCAATCGCGCCAATCAAGCCAAGTAGAACCAGAATTGAACCAATCGCGCTCGGTTCAACCCGAGACAAGAAATTTTCACTAGTAGGTGCAAATGGCGTAGTCGGAGATGCGAAGATGTCACCACCAGCAATGCGCGACAATCGATCTTCACGGTCTGGTTTATTGATAACAGATGCCTCGGCAGACATACCGTGTGCAACTGAGAACCCGCTTTCGGTGCGAAATGCAGCAAAAGCATGTTCAGGATCCATATTCAAATAACGGGCATAAGAGCGGACATAGCCGGCGATAAATCCAGGTGTATCAAACACTGTTGGATCTGAATTTTCGATGGCGGCGATGTAGATGGCTTTGATATGAAGTTCACGCTGAACGTCTAACAGGCTTTTACCCAAAGTCGCCCGCTCACCACGCATCATATCTCCAAGCCGTAGCTCGAAATCATCAAACGCTTTGAGTTCGACTTTTTCTTCAACGATCTTGGAGGATCTCCTACCGATCATAACCCTGCCCCATAAAAATTTTTACCACGATCTCGCCCCAACGATTCGAGTATGTTCTTTTTCTAGCGCAAGTGTAGCATCGCACAAGGTAAATTATCTATTTTTGGCCTTCTAACCCGTTAATTCGGCACGATTCAGCGCACAGTGCGACCACAGGGCGTCCATTGCTTTGACCAGAGCATCCATTTCGAGCGGACCATGGACTGGCGAGGGTGTGAAACGCAGTCGCTCGGTGCCACGTGGCACGGTTGGGAAGTTGATCGGCTGAACGTAAATTCCATGTTCTTCAAGCAGCATGTCAGACAGCAACTTGGTGTGAACAGGATTGCCTACAATCACAGGGACAATGTGGCTGCCATGATCGATGATCGGCAGACCTAACCCTTTGAGGCGTAACTTTAAAATCTTAGCTTGCAATTGCTGGCTGTCGCGCAACTCTTGGGCTGTTTTAAGGTGTTTCACAGACGCCGCGGCACCAGCAGCAACGGCTGGCGGCAGCGAAGTTGTAAAGATAAAGCCCGGCGCGTAAGACCTGATAGCATCACACATTTTTGCACTTGCGGCGATGTAACCGCCCATAACGCCGTATGCTTTAGCCAGTGTGCCATTGATAATATCAAGGCGGTGCATCAGGCCATCGCGCTCAGCAACACCTGCTCCGCGCGGGCCATACATGCCCACAGCGTGCACTTCGTCGATGTAAGTCAGCGCGCCAAACTCGACCGCAAGGTCACAAATCGCTTCAATCGGACCGAAATCGCCATCCATTGAATAGATGGATTCGAAAGCAATAATCTTCGGCGCAGCTAGGTCATCAGCCGCCAACAGTTCGCGCAAGTGCGCAACATCATTGTGACGGAAGATACGTTTTGCTCCACCATTGCGGCGCACGCCTTCAATCATTGAGGCGTGGTTCAAAGCATCTGAATAAATAATCGCGCCCGGAAACAGTTTGGGAAGAGTGCTTAGGGTCGCGTCGTTCGCGATGTAAGCACTTGTGAAAAGCAAGGCAGCTTCTTTGCCATGCAAATCAGCCAATTCAGCTTCAAGACGCTTATGATATACGGTCGTACCGGAAATATTGCGTGTTCCGCCAGAGCCAGCACCGGTGGCATCAATGGCTTCGTGCATCGCGTTAATCACGACAGGTTTTTGACCCATGCCAAGATAATCATTACCACACCAAACAGTTATATCTTTCTTGGTCCCATCTTCACGAGTCCACTCAGCATGAGGGAATTGACCTTTTCGACGTTCAATATCGATGAAGGTGCGGTAGCGCCCTTCTTCGTGCAAACGTTCAATCGCTAGATCTAACTGTTCAGTATAGTCCAAGACATTGCTCCGTGCTGTCTTCCTTCATTAGTCTTAATTATAGCCTCTTTTCTTTCCATTCAATGCACATAACTGTGCGCAGATGGTCGCAGCCTTGTGCGCTAGGGCTGGACAGCAAGTTTGCAGCATATACGCTGCCTTCTAAATAAGCCCTCATTCCAATATTCGGAGCCTTTCCATGAGCCTAGATAAAGTCCTTTCCAAGATCGATGCAGATCTTCCAGACGCCACAGAACGCTTGTTGGAACTGCTGCGCATTCCATCAATTTCGACCGATCCAGCTTTTGCAGATCACTGCCAAACGGCAGCTGACTGGTTGGTCGCAGACCTTCAAAGCCTCGGCGTCCCGGCCACAAAACGCCAAACACCGGGCCATCCAATGGTCGTTGGACATGTTGAGGGTGAAGGGCCACACATTCTGTTTTATGGCCACTACGACGTACAACCTGTTGATCCACTTGATCTTTGGGATAATGATCCGTTTAACCCACAGATCGAGGACACCGCTAAGGGCAAGGTTATTCGAGGTCGCGGTTCATCCGATGACAAAGGCCAGTTGATGACGTTTGTCGAAGCCTGCCGTGCGTGGAAAGAAGTGAATGGCACCCTACCGTGCCGCATCACGTTCTTCTTTGAGGGCGAAGAGGAGTCAGGATCCCCGAGCCTGGTGCCCTTTATGCATCAAAACGCGGATGAGTTGCGCGCCGACATTGCGCTGATCTGTGACACGGGCCTGTTTGAAAGCAAAACACCCGCGATCGTAACCATGTTGCGCGGTCTACTGGGCGAAGAATTTACCATCACTGGCCCTACGTTGGACTTACATTCGGGCATGTACGGCGGGATCGCGATGAATCCGATCCGCGTAATGTCCAATGTCATTGCATCCCTTCACGACGGAAACGGGCGTGTAACAATTCCTAACTTCTACGATGGCGTTCAAGACCTTTCCGACGAATTGGAAGCACAGTGGCAAGGCCTCGCGTTTGATCATGCCAACTTCTTGGATGATGTCGGACTGTCCAAACCAGCGGGCGAACAAGATCGCACACCATTGGAAATGATCTGGTCACGCCCAACCTGTGAAGTGAACGGTATCTGGGGTGGCTATACTGGTGACGGCTTCAAAACCGTGCTGCCATCCAAAGCAAACGCCAAGATCAGCTTTCGTTTGGTCGGGGATCAAGATCCAGACGCTATTCGTACCAACTTCCGCCAAATGGTACAGGACCAACTGCCAGAAGACTGCAGCGTAGAATTTCACGGCCACAGCTCTGGACGCGCATCAGTAACCGAAACCACTGCCCCTGCTTTTGAACAAGCACGCGCGGCACTGACAACAGAATGGGGTGTTCAAGCTGCCTATGTTGGATGTGGTGGTTCAATCCCTATCGCGGGGCACTTCCAAAACATCTTGGGCACGACACCGATGTTGGTTGGGTTTGGCAAAGACGATGATGCCATCCATTCACCAAATGAAAAATACGACCTGTCCAGCTTCCACCATGGCATTCGCTCATGGGCACGTATCTTGGACGCTTTGACCTAGGACATAAAAACGGAGTTGGGGACTGTCCCCAACTTCACAACATGCTGATATTTAAGAGAACTGCGCGTAGGTGCGCCACTTTTCAACCAATATTGGGAAAGTGGCGCGGTTGACGGGACTCGAACCCGCGACCCTCGGCGTGACAGGCCGATACTCTAACCAACTGAGCTACAACCGCGCATACGGGCGGGATAGACCGCCTTCACAGGGGCGTCAATAACAAATGACGCCCCTGTGAAAATTCATTCAGATCAGCGTGATAGACCGCTTGCTTGACGCGCCAATTCTTCGATCTCGTCCCATTTGCCAGCGTTGACCAAATCGTTTGGTGCAACCCAGCTGCCGCCAGCACATACAACATTGGACAGCGCCAAATACTTAGGGGCGTTTGTTGGGTTGATCCCACCGGTTGGGCAGAATGAAATCTGTGGAAGTGGACCACCAATGCCTTTGATCGCGTCAACGCCACCCGCAGCCTCAGCTGGGAAGAACTTCAGCATATCATAGCCACGCTCAAGAAGGCGCATCGCTTCAGACGCAGATGCAGCACCCGGCAAGATTGGCAAATCAGCCGCTTCACATGCGTCTAGCAATGTATCTGTTGCACCTGGCGACACACCAAAAGTTGCGCCAGCCGCTTTAGCCGCGGCAACGTCTGCAGGTGTAATCAATGTCCCTGCCCCAACATGGCCACCTTTAACAGTCGCCATCGCAGCAATCACATCAAGTGCCGCAGGTGTACGCAATGTAACCTCAAGAACCGGCAAACCGCCGCGCACCAATGCCTCGGCCAATGGAACAGCATGTGCAACATCATGGACAACCAACACAGGGATGATTGGGGCCAATTCACATAAGGCGCGGGTACCAGCAGAACGGGATTGAACAGTCATATCTTAAACTCCAAATACGCTGGCACCTGCTTCAGCAGGACCAACAGCAGAACGAAACACTTCGAACATTTCGCGACCAGTACCAGACTGGTTCGCAGTGAGATCAACCTGTGCAGGGGCACGTTCCAGCGCACCCTCCGTCAGGATTTCCAATGTGCCCTCAACCGCATCAACACGCAGCATGTCGCCGTCGTTGATGTAGGCGATTGGCCCACCGTCTAGGGCTTCTGGGCACACGTGAATTGCAGCAGGCACCTTACCAGATGCACCAGACATGCGTCCATCCGTGACCAACGCAACTTTTTTGCCTTGGCCCTGAAGGATCGCCAGCATTGGTGTCAGGCTGTGCAGCTCTGGCATACCGTTGGCTTTCGGGCCTTGGAAACGCACAACAACGATTGTGTCACCCGTGAACTCACCAGCTTTAAACGCTGTTTTTACTTCATCTTGACCGTGGAACACACGCGCTGGCGCTTCGATCACACGGTGCTCTGGGGCCACGGCAGAAATCTTCATAACGCCGGTACCAAGGGAACCAGACAACCGCTTAAGGCCACCTGTTTCTTGGAACGGCTCTTCTAGCGTGCTGATGATCTTAGCATTCAGGCTCACAGACGTGCCCTCGCGCCATACCAATTCGCCATTCTCCATGAACGGCTCCTGAGTATAGTTGTGCAGGCCAACGCCAGCGACAGTTTTTGTATCTGGGTGCAGCAAGCCGCCGCGCAGCAATTCACCAATCAAGTATCCCAAACCGCCCGCCGCGTGGAAGTGGTTCACATCCGCTAAACCGTTTGGATACACACGTGCCAACAATGGCACCAAATCAGAGATTTCAGAGAAGTCTTCCCAATCAAGGATGATGCCACCCGCACGCGCCATAGCCACCAAGTGGATCAACAAGTTGGTCGATCCACCGGTCGCCATCAAGCCAACGATGCCGTTTACATAGGCTTTCTCGTCTAGGATTTCACACACAGGGGTATAGTTGTCGCCCAACGCACTTAGCGAAAGTGCGCGTTTTGCACCCTCGGCTGTCAATGCAGCGCGCATTTCAGTGTTAGGCGTAACAAAGCTGGAACCGGGCAAGTGAAGACCCATGAATTCCATCAACATCTGGTTGGTGTTGGCGGTACCATAGAAGGTACATGTACCCGGACCGTGGTATGCTGCCATTTCGGCATTCATCAATGCGTCACGGCCAACTTCGCCTGCAGCGAATTTCTGACGTACCATGGCTTTATCATCATTTGCCAAACCACTGGTCATTGGTCCTGCAGGAACAAAGACGGCGGGCAAGTGACCGAATGCTTGAGCGCCAATGACCAAACCTGGAACAATTTTATCACAGACACCTAAATATGTGGCCGCATCAAAGGTGTTGTGGCTTAGCGCGATGCCTGCGGCCATTGCGATCAAATCACGTGAAAACAGGCTTAGCTCCATGCCCGCCTCGCCCTGCGTGACGCCGTCACACATTGCCGGCACCCCGCCTGCAACCTGTGCAGTGCCACCAACTGAACGTGCAGCTTCGCGCATCACTGCCGGAAAGTGCTCAAACGGTTGGTGTGCAGAAAGCATATCGTTAAAGGCTGTGACGATGCCAAGGTTGCCACCAATACCAGTCGCCAATTCGTTCTGATCCTCACCCGAAGCGGCAAATGCGTGGGCCTGACCACTGCAAGACAAATGACCGCGTGAAGGGCCTTTTGTCTGCGCCGCTTTCATACGAGCCATATATTGGCCACGGCTTGTGGCGCTGCGGCCAACAATTCGATCGGTCACGGATTGTAGTGTGTCATGTATAGGCATCTTGGATTCACCTTAGCAATTAATGTTAGCGCTAACTATTTACAGGGTGAGTAGATCAACGATCTGTAACAATCAACTGAAAAATCAGCTCTTCTAGTGTAAATTAACATTATATTGGGATGTTCAACAATGGCGCGGTTGACGGGACTCGAACCCGCGACCCTCGGCGTGACAGGCCGATACTCTAACCAACTGAGCTACAACCGCGCAGCATTGTTGTGGCTGTAATAGGTCGACACATCAGGCGCGTCAAGCGAACAAATCAACAAAATCGAAGGTTTTTCAAATGTCCCTATTCTGATACCATTAACCTAACAATTTACACAAAAGGACGGACCATGAGCACGTTTGACGAAGATCTATTTTTAAAGGGTTTAGAGCAACGCAAATCTACCCTTGGCGCAGAATACGTCGAAGGCAACTTAGCGGCCGCAGATGATTTTACCCGCCCCTTTCAAGAAGCCATGACAGCTTGGTGCTGGGGTTTTGGTTGGGGAGACGATGTCATAGATGCAAAAACGCGTTCGATGATGAACCTGTCTATGATCGGTGCCTTAGGCAAAATGCATGAATGGGAGTTACACCTGCACGGCGCAATTGCCAACGGCGTATCCAAAGAAGAAGTTCGCGCGATCATCCACGTCATCGCCATTTACTGTGGCGTGCCACAGGGCGTTGAGTGTTTCCGCATAGCGCGCAAAGCATTCGAAGAGATCGACGCAGCCGCACAGGCCTAGCTTAATGGTGTGCGCGCATTCCAAAACAATGTGCGCACAAGCCAGAAGACCATAAGAACAAAAATCAACGGCTTTGGAACCGAAAGTATGCCAGATTCCCTGATTACATCAGGAAACACATTTTGACCCGGACCATTGAACGCTGATCCCGCTGCGGTAAAGAAACCGATGCACATACGCAGAATATGCTGTGAAACGCGATGATGTAGCGGCTGTAATCGTCTAGGATCGTGCTGAGATAGAACCACCCCCAGCCGATGATCTTCAGATAGGTAAAATCCGTCTGCCACAGCTGATTGATGGCCGTGGTTTTGTCTTTGAACTCACTTGCCGCTTTGATGACGATAACCGCTGGGCTGGTGATCAGGTCATGCGCCTTAAGGACACGATAGACGGAAGCCTCTGATACAAAGTACCTTTCCTTATCTGCGAAGGTCACCGCAAGCTCTCGTGGCGACAGCTCTGTCTCCTTCAACGCCAGTTTGATCACCTTGCGGCGCACCTCATCAGGAATGTGGTGCGGGGGATGCTCAGTTTGGCCAGCGTCAGGCGGGCCGACAGATGCGATCCTTCGACCAACCGAATGATCTCTAACTTCTCAGATGCGGGATACCTCATTCGTGATCGCCCCCATCGCCTATCATGCTTTTTTTGAGCAACCGGAGTTCGAGCGTCTGTTCGGCTACAACTTCCTTCAGATCACGTGCTTCACGGCGCAAATCTTTCACATCGTCGGTGTTCGCTGCACGGGCTGTATCGCCAGCCAGCCGACGCTTGCCTGCTTCCGTAAAGTCCTTCGGCCATTTGTAATAAACGCCCTGAGATATCCCATCACGGCGGCACAGCTTAGCGATACTGTCTTCGCCACGAAGGCCGTCCAGAACGACCCTAATCTTCTCTTCGGATGAGTAATGCTTGCGGGTCGCCCGTTTTATATCTTTGACGATCTTCTCGCCCGGGCTTTTGCGCATTCCAGTTGTCTGTCTCATCTTCCACTCCTCAGTGGTTACGATGAGCAACAAACACTCTCTTAGCAATTTGCCCTATTTGGACCCATTAGCGGTGACTAAAAGACAGGCGCAAAAACACCGACCACTACAACCTGTTTCCCTCTCATCATCTTCAAACGAGAGACAGGATAACTACAATCTGGCTTGTTTATAGTATCGGACACTATGCAAAACTTCCCAAAGTAGTTACAAATTTATGCCATTTGGGTCAAAAAACCATGGATTATCATGTAAACAAGGGGGATGAATGGTGGGTCGTGAGAAGCTCGAACTCTTGAATGCCAAATCTAAAAACTGTGATAAACTAAAATATAAAAAATAATACATTATATAACAGTTACTTAAACTACTCAAAAACTAAATAAGCAAAATCATAGATAACAAGTGTTGTGTGACATGTTGTGTCAAGTGTTGTGTCAAGCAGCACAAATAAAAACCTAACCCACGCCGATTTTTAAACACTCTTAGTAATAGTAGTAAGAAAATCTAAACAGGTTAAACACAGAGGTTTAAGGAAGGGTGAGAAGGAAAAGATTAGAATGATAGTACCACCATTCTCTTTGTTATCCTTCCTGTCTTAATCCTAACTTTTGAAATCTGTTCCACTGTTGTTTGTGGTAATCTGAACTTTGATAAGCTTCATGTCCTTTTGCATAGTCAAACAGCCTAGATGTGAAATCAATATCCCTAAAACTATTGTATTCTAGGGCTTTTGGTACAGTTTGTCTGTTCACATCAAACCCTAACTCTACTCCTCGAATATGTTTGGTAGCTTCTTTCATCAAGTCTCTGACAAACAATTCGTCTGTGTCTGTGCATATTACAGAGTCGTGTACAGTTAATATTGGTTTGTTTTGGCTGGTTGCTTTCTTGATGATTATTTTCATGATATTGCTGTCTACGAACTACTCAGTAGGGAACGCAGACAGCAACTTCATCAGCTTCTGCAAGAAGCGTGGGCCATACAAGAACGAGGAATTATTCTGATGAAAAGAGCACTGACCGTAGCAGCAACTATGTTTGCAAGTAGTGCGTATGCTTTTGATCCTGCTGATCTACAGAAGCTGATGGATACGAATGAGTGTGTGAAGTGTGATCTGAGTGGTGCTAATCTGGAGGCTGCTAATCTGATGGCTGCTATTTTGAGTGACGCTAATCTGAGTGGTACTCGTCTGGCGGGTGCTAATCTGGCGTATGCTGATCTGAACGGTACTAATCTGGCGGGTGCTGATCTGGAGAGTGCTAGGCTTGGGCGTTTTGATCTGAACGGTGCAATTCTCTGTAACACCACCATGCCAGACGGTTCAGTGATCTACAGTGGTTGCTGACGGAAACTGTCGTAGATTGGCAATTCCTTTAAGTCCCTGAAGTCTTAATCAAAGGCCAAACACCTAACTGTTGGTAAAAGGTCTGCGAGAAGGTTTCCTTTGCTACTATCATGCTTTCAACAGGCACAATCAGCGCATCATGTAGTGGCAAGAACCCTACGCCCAGCGCCTGTAGTTTTTCCCTTGTCAGCCGCAAAACTTCTGATTCAAGGTAATTGAGATAAGCCCAATCAATGTGACGAGGTTTGAGGAGTTCCACCTGCGGCATCGCTTCCAGCATTGCTGACCTGACCTCTTTCCAAGGTGCCTTTGACACTATTTCAGGGAAGTCTGTTTTAAACTTATCTGAATACCGAACCTTATTCAGACCACCAGTTCCGATACTGGCATTAGAGATCGCCTTCACAGCTTCACGAGTCAAAGCAGGAACCAAACTTGCTACATCAGCATAGTATTCCGAACAGTCCCTATCTGGTAGGTTGTTCTTATTAACGTAGATGCCAAACAACACAGATGGAATGGACGCTACAATGTCCACTTCACCACAAACCTGACCATCAATTCTGATTTTGTCTAAGCGGGTTTTATTGGACATTCCTTGGTAAGATGAAATGTAACGTCCGTAGTTCTTAATGCAGCCTTTAAACTGACGTTGTAACGGCTCTAAGCGAGTGCTCCTACCGTTGACTTGGAGACCATCGTATTCGTGCTTAGCCATCCCCTGTCGTAGCTTAATGACGTCTTCTTTAACGGCTAACCACTCAGCTTCTGAGGACTTGGCATACCTGAAGTATAATCTGTTAGCCTGTTCTGACTTCGATCTTCTGCGCTTAGTGAACTTGATGGGTTTGTACGTGATGTCTTTCAGTGGACGGCCTTCAAGCTCAGCGGTTAACACTTCGAACTCTAGTTCTTCCTCTGGGATCAAAGCGAGTAGCTCGTCTGACGGTCTGTATCTGGGTGCAGGGTTGTCAACAGGTGCAGCCATAGGATCAGACACCAGGATCAGGTGCCCGTTCTGGATGAGATCATCTCTAATGTTGAGGTAAGCCGTATGGCCTAATGGTAAGTTCTTGTTCCATTTACCACGATCAGAGGTGAAGAAGACAAGTTCGTTCTTACCTGCAAGAATTGCATCTACCAAAGATGAAACAACAATGTGAGCTTTGTATCTTTTAGCTTTCGCTCTTCTGTCACCAATCACAGCAAAGCTTAGAAGTTCCATGATAGGCTTCAACCTGTCGTCCTCAGACACCTCTAACAATGATGGCAGACCATCGTACCAGTTCTTCTTTCCTCATTGATAACCTTCATTCTACGGGAGTTAACTAAGGAGGATGGTATCTGTTTCATGCTAATCTCCTTAGTTCCATTAAGGAGTACTGGTCAGGTAGTTTACCAGTACCTCTTGAGCCATATAATAGCAGATTTTACCTCGAAGTATATGGACTGGTAGCTTGCTTTTTATGTCCATTTATGATATAATTACACACAGGAAGCAGACCACTCTTCTCAGCCATTTAAAGCTAGAAGGCCCCTGCTTCACATCCCCACATCATAGGAAAGGAAGTCCGTCATGGATAACCAGACTCTACCTGTGTTCAGTGAGTACCAGTCTCTTAGACGCACTAATCCCAACGCCTATTGGAGTACCAAGACACAAACTGAAATGACCCGTGCCTATAAATTACACGGTCCTTCATTTTTCGATCTTCGCACGAGCCCAAAATGAACTTGTTTATTCTATTACAGCAAGGCGAGCAAAGGCTGCAGAGCAACGATGTGCTGTTTCATTCTCAGGTAGACTTGGTTCTGGGCATCCTACGCAGCACAGGGTCAATATCCTCAAAGCGTACTAGCATTGACGGTGAGTTGCACCGCTCAGTAGCTGCTGCGCTAGTCATGGCGTATGAAAAGGATACCACTGTAGACATCGCCATCAGACGAGCTGAAACGTTCTATGGCTATGGTTTTAGCACGAAGATTATTAGCTACTTAGACGCTGCTATAGCCAACGGTTTGCTTATAGCTAAGACTGCCAAGGCTAAAGGCAGATTAGATCTTGGCCCTCTTTTACAAGATTACTTAGAAGATAGTTACTTCAATCACATACGTGAGGGGTAACCCTCGTGCTAGGGTTTACAGCAGATGTATATAATTACAACATAATCAATACCTTAACATTGTTCACGCTCCTGTAAACCGCTAGTTACCTAGCGTGCACCTTCCGTAGCCTCAATAGGCAACCCCCCACATCCAAAACAACCAGGTTATCGCCAAGACACGTATGTCTGCTGGCTTGTGTACCTGCTAATCCCAAAGGAAATTACTATGTCGCTAATGAAACCCGCCCCTAAACCAGATGATTTGATGACCAACATGCGCAGAGCTCTTGGGCCTGCATCTTCAACGCCAAGATCGCTAGAGCAAAAGCTGCAGTCTTTAACAGAGACAGAATTAAATCTGGTGCTGAACACGGCACAAATGGTCAAGCTAATCGCCCAGATGGACGCAGGTAAAGCACGGTCATATCGACAGATCGTACAGGGTTCTTATCCTAACATGCGCTCTACTTTACAGGCGCTGATCGCAGAAGTTTTACAAGACGCAGACCCACTGCCAGACGTACCTACAATCACGCCGCAACAACCATCAGCTACTGAGCAAGCGGGTCAATTCTACGATAACTGGAATCGAAGCCTAAAGCCCACAGCTGATGATAAATCTGCCTCAGCATTAGAGGCTGCATTAGCAGATACGTTTTCAGACCAATCAGAAGAGCAAACGGATACACCTCCAGCACCCAACACCCGTAGCTTTATTGAACTTCCTAGCAGTAGCTTCGAAGGTAAGACTGATTTCTTAGCTCGTATGACACCCGTTGCTAAGGAAGTGGCTGGGGACCTAGGTATTAGTCACAAGATCGTACTCGCACAGGCAGCACTAGAGAGTGGCTGGGGTAAATCTGTGAAGAGTAACAACTACTTTGGGATTAAATCTCACGGCAAAGCTGGTGGGAAAGATGTGATCACCCACGAGGTTATAAATGGTAAGCGTGTAAAGATTACCGACAGCTTCCGCCAATACGATACACCTGAAGACAGTATACGAGGCTACGGTCAGTTCCTGAAGGACAACCAACGATACAAACAGTTTCTAAAGGCAGGCGCATCAGGCAATGAGAATACGCAACTAAGCGCATTACAATCATCTGGGTATGCCACCGATCCTAAGTACGGGCAGAAACTTGCAGCTATCATGAAGGGTATCCCTGACGAGGATGACGAGTGAGAGACCCTGAGACTAGTGAAAGCTATCCCATTATTTGGTTAGATGAAAAAGCTGGCTTACGTTTGATCAGGTACAAAGACGACATCCAATGGATCGTACAGCTACGCCAATCTAGTCGGTGGAGATCACGCAGTTACAGCACGGATCTTCCAACCTTTTTCAGGGACTATCCAGAGCTAGATACAGGGGCAATACGTAATGCTATAGCCATTGATGCTAACAAGCGTCTGGTAAGCTCACAGAAGCCCTAGAGGAGTCATATGAGGCTGGTGAGGCAGCTATTGGCGGTATTGGTGAGTAATGCAATGCACCAGTAAATGTTCACAAGCCGTCTGTCACCACAGTTAATACGGTGTCAGCACGTCACACAATATGACGACGGCGCTGAACCAGATGAGGGCGGAGTTGAATCAGAGTCTATCTTTCCTAGACCAGCCCCAACCGCAGAACAGCCAACTAAAAGCATTAAACTCACAAACCCTAAAACCAGTGACTTACACATTACTTTCTCCCATTCAGTGATTGGTTAACAATGTCAAACAATACGAGGCTCTGCAAATGTTAAGCGCCTAATACGCCACCAGAAGCCCGTATAAGGCTGGTGACAGAGCTATTGGCTAGGTTTATTGGTCGACGCCAGTAAATGGCTCTGAAGGCTGTCTCACCAGTTTCACAATGAAACTTCTTGACTTTATTTCAGAACCTGATTCAAATGAGGTTCATTACGTATTTTTACTCTAGACATTTGTTTTTTCCTGGATCCCTCCATAGCAAATGTACAACTCTAATGGCTGGGCCTTTGTGCCTGGCCCTTTTTTGTTGGTGCATTAGGCATCGCATTAATACGCTGTGACACTGTGTACCTTGATTAGAAACTATTTCAGGATACTTTATCTCTAGAAAAACAAGGAGAAAGCTATGAAAACTCTTACTGCATCACTATTTGCTCTGGTTCTTTCAGCTCCGTTTGCTTCTGCAGATGGATGCGATAGCCACAGCAAAGAAGCGTCAATGTCTTGCGCAACAGGACAAGCATGGAACGCAGAAGCACAACAGTGTGTTGACACAAGCGCATAAGCTTATCTACGCAGAACTAATGAGGCCCCCCTTTTTGTTGGGGCCTTTTTTGTTGGTTAGACGCATTTAAACTCTCCACCTCAGAGACAGTATCTGTGTGAGAGCGCATATACATATACCCCCCCACACCCCCTGTGGCCCAGGCATAGGGGTACGCATGAGTTAGAGCTTGTATCGAAAGCTGTTATTCAAAGCTGTCTGGACAAGTATATCTTTAACCAAGCGTTCAATCTTGGCGTCTAACTCGTCATAGCTTTGCAATGCCTCAAGCTCTTCTTGCGTCAGGCTATAAGGGTTGACCTTAAACCTATTCTGTAGAGCCTTATCGCCCCATGTTGAGATTAAGTTGTTGCGTTCTTTATCTGTCATACTTGGCTAAACGACAGAAATAGATGCCGTGTTAGATGTCTCTCTGATTACAGACAAAGCATAAGGCAGTTCCAATAGACCCTGCTTCAGCGGTTTAAAGGCAAATGGTACCAATAGGGTTTACTATTGGCATTTATGGTACTACCAACCCCATAGTCTAAACAATTGGTAGTATTTCTATGATTATTGGTCTTGCGAGAACATCAACACTTGAACAGGTTGCTGGCCTGGAAGCACAGATACGTGACCTAGAAGCGTATGGTTGTGAACGTATATTCAAAGAGCAGGTCTCATCCGTAGCTGAGCGTGAGCAACTAGAAGCGGCACTCAATACGCTGCGTGAAGGTGACAAACTTGTTTCCACGAAGCTGGACAGGTTGGCTAGATCAGTACAACACCTTGGCCAGATCATTGAACGCATTAACTCAGCGGGTGCATCACTGGTGGTACTGGACATGGGTGGGACTGCTGTCGATACGAGCAACCCTACAGGGAAGTTGATCTTGAACGTCATGTCATCTGTAGCACAGTTTGAACGTGAAATGATGCTAGAACGTCAGCGGGAAGGTATTGCTAAAGCTAAAGCTAAGGGAAAGTACAAAGGCCGTAAGCCAACTGCTCGTGCAAAGACGGACATGGTTAGTCTTGCACTAGACAAGGGAGTAAGTAAGGCTCAGATTTGTAGAGACTTGGGGATCAGCAAGACAAGCCTGTATCGGATCATGGCTGACCTTAGAGATTAGAATGGGAGGCTTTTTTTAAGATGAAAATAACACTGACCGCACTGACCGTAGCAGTAACCATGTTTGCCAGTAGTGCATATGCATTTGATCCTGCTGATCTACAGAAGCTGAAGGATACTAGTAATTGCGTAAAGTGTGATCTGAGCGGTGCTAATCTGTACGATGCTAATCTGATGAGTGCTGGTCTGCATGATGCTGATCTGAGTGGTGCTAATCTGAGTGATGCTAATCTGACCGCTGCTGATCTGACTTTTTCTAATCTGAGTGATGCGTTTCTGAGTGATGCTTCTCTGCAGGGTGCTTATCTGACTGGTGCTGGTCTGCATGATGCTGATCTGAGTGGTGCTAATCTGAGTGATGCTAATCTGATCGGTGCTGATCTAACTTTTGCTAATCTGACTGGTGCTGGTCTGACTGGTGCTTATCTGACTGGTGCTTATCTGACTGGTGCTAATCTGACTGGTGCTAATCTGGAAGGTGCTAATCTGGAAGGTGCTGGTCTGAATGATGCTGATCTGGATGGTGCTAATCTAGAAGGTGCTAATCTGATATTTACCCAGATGAAGGGCGCAATCCTCTGCAACACGACCATGCCAGACGGTTCAGTGATCTACAGTGGTTGCTGACATCATCATGACTGGTGAAATAACAGAAGCATAAACTGACGATGGACAACACCCCAAGAAGCTCACCAAGAACGAGGT
Organism: Ascidiaceihabitans sp.; assembly: GCA_028388995.1. Lineage (GTDB taxonomy): Bacteria > Pseudomonadota > Alphaproteobacteria > Rhodobacterales > Rhodobacteraceae > Ascidiaceihabitans. The sequence continues at coordinate 18,472 of JAOEQC010000017.1, forward strand.
GATAGTATGAGCCCATTTAAACTGCACAGTGAACTCGCAGAACGACTACGGATCAAACTTGGCCGGTCACATTACGCGCTCTACTGGTTGTCGTTTATCAAGGGTGTTGCGGTAACGTGTCTTGTGCTGTGGTTGATGTGTTGAATAGATCAGGTATGCTTAATTTTATAAAGTTAGCCCTGAATATATTATCAACAGCAGTGTTACTCGTGCTTGCCGTTTGCTTGGGCTACATCGGTGATGGCTTTACGAGCAAAATCGTCTACCCCAGAAATCGCATCCTGCTCAGCTTCTAACTGCTTCTGGTCAAGTTTGGCGTACAGTTCTTCACCAAGTGTCATCAGCATCTTGTCTGCTAAAGCACGATCATTGGTCCCTGTAGCTTTACGGATGTTGGTTGTACCACCTTTCCCACTTCCGAACAGATGACGAATCTGACGTGGAATGCTGACTTCAACAGAGTATTAACCCTTCACCAGCACAACACGAGGGATTGGGTAATCATTCCGTGTCAGCTTTTTAAGACTCACTTGTGTACAAACCAAGCAGGTGTCGTGTCACGTGTTGTGTCAAGTGTTGTGTCATACACCCTTATTAATATGACATTTCTATATAAACAAGGGGGATTGATGGTGGGTCGTGAGAGGCTCGAACTCCCGACATCTTCGGTGTAAACGAAGCGCTCTACCAACTGAGCTAACGACCCGGTACGGCGTTATTTAGACAAAGGTTTAGACAGACGCAAGCCTAAGATAGACGTTTTTGCACACCATTTTTCAAATGATACACAACGCCCTGCCCGCCAGGCATTTTTGCGACACCCTCACGGCCCATTCCCAGCACGGTAGAGCGCAACATGCGTGATGTAACGCCATGGGTCACCAATACACTAGGACCCTGTAAAGAATAAATAAATTCCCTGCACCTAACTTCAAGATCAGCGAAACCTTCACCGCCGGGAGCCCGTTCATACAGCTCCAAAGCGCCGTCAGGTGTTTCTTCAAATTCACCTGGTTCAGCGAATTCAGAACGCAGATGGCCTGTCCAATCTCCCACTTCAATCTCGCGCAAACGCGCATCAGTGTGAATATTATTGACCTGACGGGCCAAAGCAATCGCCGCTGTTTCGAACGCCCTGCCCTGTGGGCTGCACAAAATAGCAAATCTACTCAAATCAATTTCAGAAAGAATCGCGGCCTGACGTTCAGCTTGTTCTGTTCCAAGGGGTGTAAGTGATGAATTCAGACCGCCCTGCATCCGGCCTTCAGAGTTCCAAAACGTTTCACCGTGTCGCAATACATAAATTTCAGGATACATCTGTAAATTCCTTTTCACGCTTGTTCATTAAAAACACGTAAGCCCAAAAAAGAAAACCGCCCTTACTTGCGGACAGGGACGGTTTAAAATGTTTCTATCGAGATTGTTATTCAGCAGCGTCTGGCATGTCAGACGCATCATCAGCATCGTTGTCCACGCCTTCAGCAGCATTAAACTGGTGGATCTTTGTTACTAAAACGCGGCCGTTTGGCATTAGCTTTTCACAACGCACTTTGAATTTACCAATTGGCTGCAGGTTCAGTTCGCGCGCTTCTGCCAAGGCTTTGCCCAGAATTGCCAAAGTTACTTCAACAATTGGTTTCACGTCTTTTTTATTCATACCAGAACGTTCAACAACTAGGTCGGTCAGTTCTTTTTTGCGTATCACAGGACCGCTCACAACAGGTTGCGAGCCTTCGACAACAATTGGAGATGCAGATGCTGTTGTTGGTACCGAAGTTGGTGCTTCTACAACTGCCTTAACTGCAGCTTCAACCGCAATCTCTTAAACTCTTTTTTGCTCGAGTATTACTGGTGTTTTTGACTTTTTAGTCGGCATTAGTGTCATCCCCGCCGCAATGGCTGTTTCTTTATTGGCAACACTTTAATCCCACAATACGGGAATACTCACCATTCCTTTAAATCCATACTAGAACTGACGCAATTTAGTTTACAATCAACAACACTTAGTAACAGATTCAAAAAGGGCGGCTCATAACATGAACCACCCTTTTGTCATCACTTTTAACTTAGTGTGCTGTCGCACTTGGTGGCGTGCCAGCAGCCGCTGCAACTGCTGCAGCCTCTTCTGCCGCCTCATCCCAGTGGATGGACACAGGTTCAGACACCAATGCGTATTTCAAAACTTCAGATACATGCGTCACAGAAATGATCTCCAATCCCTCTTTCACGTTGTCTGGAATTTCGGCCAAGTCTTTCTTATTCTCTTCGGGAATAAGAACTGTTTTGATTCCACCGCGCAGCGCCGCCAACAACTTCTCTTTCAAGCCACCAATCGGCATCGCGTTACCACGCAACGAAACCTCACCTGTCATGGCAATGTCTTTGCGTACAGGAATACCCGTCATTACAGACACAATCGATGTCGCCATCGCCAGACCAGCAGATGGCCCATCTTTCGGTGTCGCGCCATCTGGCACGTGAACGTGGATATCAAGCTTATCAAACTTAGTTGGCTTAACCCCAATTTCAGGGCTGATCGAACGCACATAGGATGACGCCGCTTCGATGGATTCCTTCATCACATCGCCCAGCTTACCAGTCGTTTTCATCCGCCCTTTGCCAGGCAACTTCAACGCCTCAATATGCAACAGATCACCACCAACGGATGTCCATGCCAAACCAGTTACAACACCAACTTGGTCGTGCTGTTCAGCCAAACCATAGCGGTACTTTTTGACACCCAAGAAATCGTTAATGTTTTCAGCAGAAACAGCGACGCTGGCTTCTTCCTTTTTGATGATCTTGGTCAATGACTTACGTGCCGTTTTTCCAATCTCACGCTCAAGGTTACGAACGCCAGCTTCACGTGTGTAATATCGGATGATGTCGGTCAATCCGTCATCAGTCAGCTCATACTCACCTTTTTTCAGGCCGTGGTTCTTGATCTGCTTAGGCAACAAGTGCTGCTTGGCGATCTCGTGCTTTTCGTCCTCAGTGTAACCTGACAACGGAATGATCTCCATGCGGTCCAGCAATGGACCAGGCATATTGTAGCTGTTGGATGTGGTTAGGAACATCACATCAGACAGATCGTATTCGACCTCTAGATAATGATCTACAAAGGTAGAGTTCTGTTCCGGATCCAACACTTCCAACATTGCAGATGCAGGGTCGCCGCGGAAATCTTGTCCCATTTTGTCGATTTCATCCAACAAGATCAGCGGATTGCTGGTCTTTGCCTTTTTCAAGGCTTGAATGATCTTACCCGGCATTGAGCCGATATAGGTACGACGGTGACCACGAATTTCGCTTTCGTCGCGCACACCACCAAGGGAGATGCGAATAAACTCACGACCCGTGGCTTTAGCCACAGATTTACCAAGCGATGTCTTACCAACTCCGGGAGGACCAACCAAACACATGATAGGGCCCTTCATCTTGGAAGAGCGTTGCTGCACAGCCAAATATTCAACGATGCGTTCTTTGACCTTTTCCAGACCATAGTGATCATCGTCCAAGATTTTCTGCGCGCGAACCAAGTCCTTCTTTACGCGGGATTTCACACCCCACGGAACGCCCAGCATCCAATCTAGATAGTTGCGGACAACAGTGGCCTCAGCAGACATAGGCGACATGTTCTTAAGCTTCTTAACTTCAGAGTCGACCTTTTCACGGGCTTCTTTGCTAAGTTTGGTCGCGCTGATTTTCTCGTTCAGCTCGTCCATCTCGTTCTTGCCGTCTTCACCGTCACCCAACTCCTGCTGGATCGCTTTCATCTGTTCGTTCAGATAATACTCGCGCTGCGTACGTTCCATCTGTGTTTTCACGCGGGTTTTGATCTTCTTCTCAACCTGCAAAACAGACATCTCGCCCTGCATGTGGCCATAGACCTTCTCAAGACGTTCAGAAATGCTGAGGGTCTCTAGCAATTCTTGCTTTTGCTCAACTTCGATCCCTAGGTGACCAGCAACCAAATCGGCCAGTTTTGATGGCTCGTCAGATTCACCAACGGCGGCCAAAGCCTCTTCAGGGATGTTCTTTTTGACTTTTGAATAGCGCTCAAACTCGTCGCCAACCGTACGCAACAGCGCCTCTGTTGTGGCCATATCACCAGGCATCTCAGTCAGATACTCAGCGCGGGCTTCAAAGAAGTCGTCATTGTCTAGGTATTCTGTGATGCGCACGCGCGCTTGGCCCTCGACCAGCACTTTAACAGTGCCGTCTGGCAACTTCAGCAACTGCAAGACATTGGCCAAAACGCCAGCCTTAAAAATACCATCGTTTTGTGGATCATCCTCAGAGGGATCGGTTTGGCTGGACAGCAAGATTTGCTTGTCATCGGCCATAACCTCTTCAAGGGCGCGTACTGATTTTTCGCGACCAACAAAAAGCGGCACAATCATGTGTGGGAACACAACAATATCGCGCAAAGGCAATACGGGGTAGGATGCGTTAAGTGGCTCTTGCATGCTCGATTCCTTAATCTGGCAAGGCGGCGCGGTACCTAATCTAGGCAACCAGCGACCGTCTCCTGTTTCGACCTTGTTAAGTGTAGGTCTTATATGCCCTTTTCAAGGGCAACAATGACGTGATCCCCACTGAGGTGCAATGAGGTCAGCAAACTTGTTGGTATTTTCATGCGATTTTATAGGGGTTCGATGTCGCCCTGTGCACGCCCGTCATGAAAATATTTTTGCCATGCTTCAAAGGTACCAGCCCTAATCGCATCCCGCATTCCCTGCATAATATCCTGAAAATATTGCAAGTTATGCCATGTCAGCAACATGCCCGAAATCATTTCATTGCTGCGAAACACGTGGTTCAAATAAGCGCGACTATAATTAGAACACGCAGGGCAGCTGCAGTTCTCATCAAGCGGGCGCGGATCATCTGCGTGGCGTGCATTTTTAATGTTCACAACACCGTGACGGGTAAACACCTGCCCCGTACGGCCGGAGCGTGAAGGCAGCACGCAATCCATCATATCGATGCCACGCGCGACTGCGCCGACGATGTCGTCAGGTTTACCCACGCCCATCAAATAACGCGGCTTGTCCGTTGGCAGCATATCAGGCGCATAATCTAGACAATCAAACATTGCCTGCTGCCCCTCACCCACAGCCAAACCACCGACGGCATACCCATCAAAACCAATGTCGGTCAGTGCATTCGCACTTTCCTCGCGAAAATCCTTTTCCAAACCGCCCTGCATAATACCAAACAGCGCGTGCCCCGGACGATCACCAAAGGCCACCTTGGACCGATCAGCCCAACGCATCGACATGCGCATGCTTTCCGCAATACGTTTGCTATCGGCAGGTAGCGCCGGACATTCGTCAAAACACATCACGATGTCTGACCCCAGCATGCGCTGAATTTCCATAGACCGCTCTGGCGTGATCTCGTGGCTGGACCCATCGATGTGGGATTTGAACGTCACGCCCTGCTCGGTCAGTCTGCGCAATCCGGCCAAACTCATCACTTGAAACCCACCACTGTCCGTCAAAATAGGGCGTTCCCAATTCATGAATTTGTGCAATCCACCAAGGTGCTCAATCCGCTCAGCCGTCGGACGCAGCATCAAGTGATAGGTGTTGCCCAGCAAGATATCAGCACCCGTTGAACGCACGCTTTCAGGCATCATCGCTTTAACGGTCGCAGCCGTGCCCACAGGCATAAACGCAGGCGTACGAATTTCACCGCGCGGCGTGTTGATTTGACCCGTACGGGCCTTGCCATCGGTGGCGTGTAAATCGAATGTAACTTTGGTCATGTCAGGGCCTCTCAGGGTGTTGAAAGGGCGATAAACCGGTTCACGCAAACTTGCAATCCGCGTGATGGACCCCCGCGTTTCAAGTTATAATAACAAAACAATACTCAAAGGGCGCGCATTATGCCAATCGAAGAACTGATCCTGAACGCCATCCAAGGCAACATCGTCTATCTATTGCTCGCCGTCCTCTTCGTTGTGCTGGTCCTCAAGGCGGTGCCCATCGTTTCACAGTCAGAGCAACATGTGATTGAATGCTTTGGTCGCCTCCACTCGGTGCTTGGCCCCGGGATCAATAGCATAATCCCATTCCTTGACCGCGTTGCCCACAAAATCTCGATCCTAGAACACCAGTTACCAACCGCGTCCCAAGACGCGATTACCCGCGATAACGTGCTGGTTCAGATCGACACATCTATCTTTCACCGCATCACTGAGCCGGAAAAGACAGTTTACCGTATCCGAGACGTCGACAGCGCGATTTCCACAACAGTTGTAGGGATCGTGCGGGCCGAGATTGGTAAAATGGACCTTGCTGAGGTACCGGCAAACCGCACCGCCCTCATCACCACGGTTAAGAAACTGGTTGAGGGTGCCGTGGACGAATGGGGCATCGAAGTGACACGCGTCGAAATCTTAGACGTGAACCTAGACACCGCCACTCGCGCCGCCATGATGCAACAGCTGAACGCGCACGTCGTGCACAAGTGACAGAGGCCGAAGGGGCAAAACGCGCCGTAGAACTAAGCACAGACGCTGAACTATATGCATCAGAGCAATCCGCCAAGGCGCGTGAAGTGCTGGCAGACGCCGAAGCCTACGCAACCTCTGCCGTGGCCAAAGCGATCACCGAACACGGGATCGAAGCCGCACAATACCAAGTAGCGCTGAAACTGGTCGAAGCCCTAACTGCCCTTGGCACCAGCAACGGCTCACAAATCGTCATTGTGCCAGCATCGGCAATGGATGCCTTTGGCGATGCGTTTAGATTGCTGAAAGGGCGTCTATAATGGATACAATGGTAAGCATCTGGTGGGTCTGGCTCTCCGCTGCAATCGCGCTGGCGGTGCTAGAGGTCCTCGCCCCCGGCTTCATCTTTATCGGTTTCGCCATAGGGGCGCTGATCATGACAGCGGTGGTGGCATTGTTCCCCACCGCCATGATGCCCCCCGCCGCATTGGCCCTGTTTACGGGGCTGTCGCTGGTGGCATGGATAGTGCTGAAGCGCGTGTTCAAAAGCCAAAGCACAGGCGCAAGGCGCGTGACCAAGGACATCAATGATTGAATTATTGATCATTGCTCTCAAATTGAATGCAGCTTTAGCCTGTGCAGCTACATTCTGCTATCTTGCCTTTTCTAGCCTTTCGGTAGTCTACATCTCGTCACGCAAAGATCGCGACTTTTGGGTAAACTCTCAGCAGTTTGTCACAGGAAAGCTATACCCCAATTTGCGCTCAAAAAGTGCTAGAACTGCACTATGGGCGACCGTCAGCCTAGTATTGCTCGTTACACTGTTGAAGTTACTTTCCGAAGACCAAGGCAACATCAAGCCAACCCAAGCAGATATCACAGCTGCATGCTGCACAGTGACGAAAAACCCGATCAAGCTGAAAACAATAACTCTTCCTGATTCAAGGCGTTCTTCAGGAATTGCAAAAAGCTATCTGCTGACGAGCAACTTGTATCTTATTTAGGATTTTGACGATCTTGATGTGAGCAACCAGCGCAGCACATCCGATTTAATGGACAAAAATCCCCACCTGAGTACAGAAATCGCAATGCTTCAACACCTCAGAACATCAAGAACATCTGACTGCGTTGAGAACTTAGAGAATATGGATACAATCTGGGATTTAGACGGGTTAGCATAATGTTTGCACACTGCAGAGACTTCATTGACCCTTTCAATAAGATCGCTCGAAGCGAATTAAGGTTTTCTACCGATTGACCAGTCAGCAGGGTAACAACGCCTGTTCATTTCCCAGCACGTCACAATCGATCACGACACCTTTTTCTTTTCCACCTTCACAATACGTAACCGCACCCTCCCCATGGGGAAAGTTCGGGCGCTACCTAATCTTCGATTCGTATTGGGTCAGGTACAGCGAGTAGTCTCAATATCACTTAAGGCGGGGGAACCCCCGCCCTACATTCTTATCAACCGTTGTTGTTCAACAGCTCTTCACCGTTGTGTATTAGACGCGAAGACCACGGGATCGGGTTGCGCAGGGCGTGGTGTGCCATGCAGGCGTTTTCGGCCTCTTCCATCAATCCACGAATGACTTCTTGGGACTCATCGCTTTCGATCAAGACGTGGGTTTCAATGCCCAATGTCTCGCCCTCTGTCGTGTGGCCCAAGTCGCGCATGTTGCTGAGGTTCGTTTGGAACCGCAGCTTTTGCTCTAGGTTCATCGACTTAATCTTGATCCCGCGCGCGGTGTAGATGTCCGTCAGGTGGGTCATCAGGCAAAAACCAATGCCTGCACAGAAATACGCCAACGGGGGTGGAGCAGTATCATCACCAACCGGAGTTTGCTCATCGCAATATAGCTTCAGCGGCGAGAACCCAGGAATGTTCACCTGCACCATGCCGGATTTCTTCTGACGGTCATGTGCCTGTGCAGTCAGGTTGACCTCAAACTGCAACGGTTCTGGTGGACGGCCCTTTTTAAACGGGCTTGGCTCATACTGGGTTGGCTGTGGCATTTCGCTTGCGCGTTCACCGACGTGGTAATCATTGTTATCTGTCATTTTTATTTTCCTACCGGCACAAAACGAAAATTCCCGTTAAGCTTCCAAAATGATTAGTTTTTGCAAAATATTGATACGGACCAACATCTCGGCCGTCAAATGAATTGGGAATATCATAAAATTTAAGTGTCCTTGATAAAGAAACCACTTTCAACCGGTGCCCCACTGGACGCCCCGACACCTAAACCCTATACAATCACTCAGGAACACACCGGAGCCGATATGGACCAGTCTAAAGACATGCTAGAAGGCGCACCACTGATCGCGCCATCATCCACTGACCACCCTTTGTACGAGGCCGTGGTTGCCGCTTGCCAATCGGTTTATGACCCCGAAATTCCGGTGAACATTTACGAACTTGGTTTGATTTATACGATCGACATCAACGCCGAGAGCGAAGTGAACATCAAGATGTCCCTCACGGCACCGGGTTGCCCTGTCGCTGGCGAAATGCCGGGCTGGGTTGCGGATGCGGTTGAACCAATCCCTGGCGTCAAAACTGTGGATGTGGCCCTTGTTTGGGAACCACCTTGGGGCATGGAAATGATGTCTGACGAAGCCCGTCTTGAACTGGGCTTCATGTAATTTACGATTTTGGTGCACCGCTGTATGCACCGATGTCATACCGACGTTGTGAACGGGCTGTTTTGCACAAGGGTTGAGCCAGCCCACCATCGTCATTAGAGTAGGGACAAAGGAGTACTTGTCATGTTTTCAATTCCAGGCAAACAGGCCGTTTCCATTTCTGAAAAAGCTGCTACTCAGATTGCAAAACTGATGGCTTCTGGTGGGCATCAGGGTCTGCGTATTGGCGTCAAAAAAGGCGGCTGTGCAGGTATGGAATACACGATGGATTACGTGGCAGAACAGGATCCAAACGACGAAGTTGTCGAACAGGATGGTGCCCGTGTTTTGATCGCGCCAATGGCGCAAATGTTCCTGTTTGGCACGGAAATTGATTATGAAACCAGTCTGTTAGAGTCCGGCTTCAAGTTTCGCAATCCGAATGTAACCGAAGCCTGTGGCTGTGGTGAATCCATCAAATTCGCTGAAATGTAAGCGGATTGCGCAAAGGCCCCTTAGGGCTTTTGCAGGTGCAGATACGTCTCGCTAAAGCGGCGTTGCAAATGTTTCCCAGCACGCACAACTTCACCACTTTCAGGTGGTGCAATATTGGTGTCATGGGACGGGTTAAAGAACAAAGGAACAGATATACGCTCAGCGTCGCCGCCCACAACACGGTGCGGCGTCGCATGGACAATACCACCGGTCCAAAACTCCAACATCTCTCCAAAATTTATAACAAATTCACCAGGTTGCGCAGAAACCGGTATCCAGCCTCCACCCCTTTTACGCACCTCTAAACCAGGTGATCCATCCGTCGCCAACAAGGTCAAACAGCCATAGTCGGTATGTGTCGCGATCCCGAAATCCATATCCGTCGCATCCTTTGGACGCTCTGGGTAAAAGTTTCCGCGTAGCAACGCCATCGGTGTTCGAAACGCTTTGTCAAAGTAATCGTCTGGCATATCAATCGCGTTCGCAATACCGCGCAAAACACCCATCGCCACATAGATCGCGTCGTCATAATATCCAAGGATGATTTTCTTAAACTCAGGGTCGTCAGACGGCCATTGGTTCAATCCATACACCGGCATTTCTGCCCGTGGATCACCCTTTGCCAATTCCACACCACTATCAAAATATTTCTTATAATCTGGGTTCGCATCTGGGTCTACTTGCTCTGATCCTGCAGCACCCCAGCCACGATTGCTGCCCGTGACGGACATATCGATTTCACGCTTTTGCGACTCTGGTCGTTTGAAAAAAGCGCGATATGTTTCAATGACTTCAGTCACACGGTCAGCCGTCAATTCTGTGTTATATACAGTCGCAAACCCAACCCCTGTTGCTGCTTCTTTCAAAGCGGCAAGTGTTTCTGGATCACCTTTACGGATCAATACGGCGTCTAATCTAGGGATCATGGAATGGCCTTGTTTTTCAACTTCGCGAATCCGTCGCGTTGCCCTCGCATAACCCAAATGCTAACTTAGAAAAAGATCAAATAGGAGTGCATAAATGCGCACAAAAATAGCAGCAGGCAATTGGAAAATGAATGGGTTGTCTCGTTCACTGGACCAGCTGAGCGAACTTGCCAAAAACCAAACTAGCGCGGAATGCGCGGTTGTAATTTGCCCACCTGCCCTATTGCTGTTTCCAGCTGTCGAAATGACACATAGCTCATCAATCGATGTTGGCGCACAAGATTGCCACACAGCGCAATCTGGCGCGCATACTGGCGATATTTCAGCCCCTATGGTCAAAGATACGGGGGCAAAATACGTTATCGTTGGACACTCTGAACGGCGCGAAAACTACGATGAAACAGATAAGGATGTCTGCGCTAAAGCGATTGCGGCACGCGATGCTGGTTTGATAGCGATCTTGTGCATCGGTGAAAACCTCAGCGATCGTGAGACAGGCAAAACCCTTGATGTTATTGGCGTACAATTGGCTGCTTCTGTACCAGAGGGCGCGACGGCAGACACGCTTGTCATTGCCTATGAACCGATCTGGGCTATTGGGACGGGCAAGGTCCCTAACATTGCGCAAATCATTGAAGTACATGACTTTATCCGCGCAGAGTTGAATACACGCTTTGGCGCAGAAATCGGCAACTGCATTTCGTTGCTCTATGGTGGCTCGGTAAAAGCCAGCAACGCTGCAGAAATCTTTACCGCTGAAAATGTGGATGGTGCGCTGGTCGGCGGCGCAAGCCTTAAAGCTGCTGATTTTTCGCCCATCGTGGACGCACTTAGCGCCTCTTGATAACACACTATAGCACGATGTAGTGGCGCTCCCCTGCAAAGGGATGGGCCGTTTTCATTACTTCGTTATTATTTCGGGACCCATCATGAGGGTCGGCAACCACGTTGAAATTGCTGGGATGTAGGTCACCATGATCAAGAAGATGAACATAACGCCCAAAAACGGCAGCGCAGCACGTACAACGCTCATCATTGGCATGCCTGCAACCCCAGAAGTCACGAATAGGTTCAAACCAACCGGCGGCGTGATCATCCCAATTTCCATGTTCACAACCATGATGATCCCAAGGTGAATTGGGTCGATGCCCAGCTCAATAGCAATTGGGAACACCAATGGCGCGACTATGATCAACAGACCTGACGGCTCCATGAACTGCCCACCGATCAACAAGATGATGTTGACGATGATCAAGAACACGATTGGGCCAAAGCCCGCAGACAACATCGCAGAGGCTATCTGTTGTGGGATTTGCTCATCCGTTAAAACGTGCTTTAGGATCAACGCATTGGCGATAATGAACATTAAGGTGACAGTAAGCTTACCAGCCTCAAACAAGGCATCACGGGTATCACGGTGGTAAAACACCGTGATCAACGTCCATGGACGTTGAAACAGACTGTGGTTCTTTGTGTCGTCCCCTTTGACGTGCAGTGGTCCCATATCGCGGTAAACAAAACACGCCACAAGAAACGCATAGACCGAGGCCACAGCAGCAGCCTCTGTTGGTGTAAACACACCGCCATAGATGCCGCCCAAGATGATAACGATCAGAAACAGCCCACCTGATGCACTTAGAGCAGATGCACCAACTTCACCCCAACCTTGCCACTCACCTTTAGGCAAGTTTTTGACCTTAGCCATGATGTAGATGGTAATCATCAGCATAGAGCCCGCCATGATACCTGGGATCACACCAGCCAGAAACATACGGCCAACGGACACGTCGGTTGCGGAGGCATAGACAACCATCACGATGCTTGGTGGGATCAAGATGCCCAAAGTCCCCGCGTTGGCAATCACGCCTGCCGCGAACTCCTTAGTATAGCCTACCTGACGCATACCCGCGATCACGATGGACCCGATGGCCACAACCGTTGCAGGCGATGATCCAGACAGAGCTGCGAACATCATACAGGCGAACACACCCGCAATCGCCAGACCACCCGGAAAGTGACCCACAATGGCGATTGAAAAGCGAATGATCCGTTTCGCCACACCCCCCGTAGACATGAACGTAGAGGCCAGAATGAAGAACGGGATTGCCAGTAAGGTGTAGTGACCTGCCATCGCCTGAAACAACGTTTGTGCAATCGAGGCAAGGGATGCGTCACTTAGGACCAAGAGGAATAGAATTGAGGACATACCAAGGCTGATAGCGATCGGGACACCCATCAACATCAATCCGATGACCATCGCGAAAAGAATTGCAATTTCCATGTCTTAGTCCCCAGCGTTCATATGTTTGACGTCTTCGATAGCCTCTTCAGCCTCGTGGCTGACGATCAGGGTTTTATTTTCACCCGTGTAAATGCGCACGGTTGCTTGAACGATGCGGAGCAAGAAAAGCCCCATACCAAATGGCATGATCGCATAAGGAATAAAGCGCGGTATTTTCTCATATGCGTCGCCATCATTCATAATGGGTTCGATAAAGCGCATCCACTCAGGCAGCGGAATATCAATCACTTCATACCAGCCGCGATAAGAGGTACCTCGCATCTCTTCAAAACCAATTGGGAACCAACGGCCTGTTGTCTGTGGAAGGTTGGCGAAGTTCGCCCAATAATCCCAGGACCCTTTAAAGACAAGGAAGGCATAGCCAATACAGATTGTGCCACCCACAAGCGCAAAAACTTTACGCCCACGCGGACCAAACAGATTAACAATTACATCCACTCCAAGGTGTGCTGTGACTTTAACCGCATAACTCGCACCGAATAGGACTAGCCATGCGAACAGAAATGTCACCATTTCCAAACCCCAGATGAGGCCAGTGTTAAAACCGTAGCGCAAAATAACATTGGTGAATGTGATAAGCGTCATCACCCCAAGCAGCAGCGCAATGACGGTCTCTTCCAACTCGTTCACGAAACGGCCCAGTGGTGTTTTGGGTTCATAGCTTGATGCCATGTCCCGCCCCCCTTTTGGATCAATTTTGGATTATCTAGAAAAATGCCTGCCCACTGGAACCAGCGAACAGGCATATAAGATCAAGTGATCTTAGTGCTTAGCGTTGATCGCTTGAGCTGCGTCGATGTTTTCTTGACCGACGTCACCAACAAACTGTTCCCAAACTGGTTTCATAGTGGAAACCCACTCAGCACGCTGTGCTGCGTCAAGTGTACGGATCACGCCGCCAGCATCCAAGATTGCTTGCTTGTTTGACGCGTTTACAGATGTAGACTCTGAGTTACGTGCTGCAGTTACTTCGTCAACGATTGTCGCTAATTGTTCACGTACATCTGCAGGCAGACCATCCCAGAAGTCAGTAGAGGTCACGACCAAGTAATCGATGATGCCGTGGTCTGTTTCTGTTACACCGTCTTGAACTTCAAAGAACTTCTTGCCGTAGATGTTGGACCAAGTGTTCTCTTGGCCGTCAACAACGCCAGTTTGCAAAGCGCCATAAACTTCAGAGAAAGCCATTGGCTGAGGGGACGCGCCCATCGCTGCCATTTGTGCTTTCAACACGTCAGAATTCTGAACGCGGAACTTCAAACCGTTTGCGTCAGATGGAACATTCAAAGGAACGTTTGCCGACATTTGCTTCATGCCGTTGTGCCAGAATGCTAGACCAATAAGGCCACGCTTTGTCATGGATTGCTTCATCGCTTGACCAGTTTCTGAGTTTTGGAACTCGTCAACTGCATTGATGTTTTTGAACATGAATGGCAAATCGAAGATGCGGAATTGCTTTGTGAACTGCTCGAACTTGGACAATGACGGAGCCGCCATTTGAACGTCGCCTTGCAGCATCGCTTCTAGAACTTGGTTATCGTTATAAAGCGTAGAGTTCGGGAACACTTCGATGCAGGCTTTGCCGTTCATCTCATCGTTGACGCGCTGCTCAAGCAATGTGGCTGCGATGCCTTTTGGGTGCTTGTCAGTGTTCGTGACGTGGCTGAACTTGATAACGATCTCGCCGTCATCACAAGCCGCAGAAACCGCGCCCGCAGATACGGACATGGTGAGTGCAACAGCGGCAGCTGTAAATAATTTCATGGTGGTCTCCTCCCAGAGAATTTTAAAGTCTCGCGCAGCAGTTCAAGTTTGCCGCGTCCAACACATTTGAGCCTAGGAAAAGCATTCCGGCAATCTGTTTGTGGGGAACTTGGATAATTATGCTAAAGCCAATTAAAAACAAAAAGTTAAACCCATTTAGTCGTTTAGAAACTTGTGCATAATTCTATAGTTGTGCGAGAAACCGCACAGCTGTTACCCCAAAGTGCGAGAATCCGCACAACTTAACGGCGGAAGTCTTCCGCGCGAATCCCGTAACGCGCCAACTTGTCGTAGAATGTCTTGCGCGGCAGTTGCAGGCCTGCAGCTGCCTCAACAGCCCGCCCATTATGGCGGCCCAAGGCCGCAATCAACAACGACTGCTCAACCCGTGCCATTTGCTCGCTTAGCCCCAGTTCGACAGCCTGTGTCACGTCCTCAGGCATACCTAGAACAAATCGCATGGCAGCGCTCATCAAGGATCGCGTGTTTCCGGGCCAATCTTGGGTCATCAAACTAGACGTAAACTCTTGAGTTACTTCTGGCGCTGTCAGACCTGCTTGCTCGCTAGCTTGTGCTACATAATGTCGAAATAGAATTGGAATGTCTTCCGGCCGCTCAGACAGTGAAGGGATCCGCAAAGGCGTCACCTCAATCCGGTAGAACAAGTCACCGTTAAACGACCCATTTTCAACAGCTTGCACAAGATCACGTGTGCTGCCAGCAAGAAGGCGCACGCTGTTTAGTTGTTCAAGGTGCTCTAATAGTGCAAGCTGTGAATCTGCCGGAAGTAGAGCGATTTCATCGATAAACAGACTACCGCTTTTTGCAGAACTGACCGCTTCATTGAGATAGCCTGGCAACATGCCAGCCCCCGCACGTTTTACAAAGGGGGATTTGGAACGTGGTGATGACATGTGAATAACCTCTGCGACTTTTGAAATACCGGCACCAGGCGCACCCATAATCAACACTTCAGTCTCGAGCTGCGAAACACGACGTACCCTTGTACGCAAAGCTTGTGATAACTCAGACTGACCAAACAACATCCGTTCAGCTGGGTCACCTGTTTCGACCAAAACCCGAAGGCGACGGTTTTCAAGCACAATGTTACGCGTTCGCAATGCACGCTCAATCACAGCCAACAAGTCTTTAGGCGCACAGGGTTTTTCTAAAAACCCAAACGCACCTTGACCCATCGCGCTTACCGCCATCGGAACATCACCTTCCCCTGTTAACAATATTACGGGCAAGTCTGGATCTTGGCTTTTGGCATAATCCAAAAGGAAAAATCCATCACGACCGGGCATACGAATGTCAGACAAAACAACACCCTCAAAGTCAGCACAGATTCTATCTTTCGCCGCTACGAATGAACTGAATGCGATAGGTTCAAGATCAGCAAGCTCAAGTGTCTGAGCAACTGCATCACGCACAGCACTGTCGTCATCAACCAATAAAACTTGTTTACTCATGCTTGATCGCCTTCATGCCATGGCATCAGTTTTACCGTGAATTCCGCCCCTTGGTCCAAGTTTCGGCCTTGAATTTCACCGCCAAACCCTTGCACTATACCATAGGAAATGGACAGCCCAAGGCCCATTCCGTCAGACTGACCCACCTCTTTGGTCGAATAGAATGGGTCAAATACCTTTTCAGGAAGATCAATACCGGGCCCCGAATCGCTGAAACATAAGGTAAGTGCATTGTCCTCTGCAGGATCAATTTTGATCACCAGTTGTTTGTCCGTGACCACGCGCATCGCGTCGGCAGCGTTATTGATCAGATTTACAAATACCTGCGCCAGACGCACCTCGCCCGCGCAAACCCAGACGGGCGCATTGGGCCGCTCAAAGACCAGCACCACGCCATCTTCTTGCAAACGACTTTGGGTCAGCTCAAGTGCGCTGTCCAAAACGGCAACCACATCAATACGTATTAAACTCTCGGTTTCCTGTCGCGCAAACGCCCTTAGATTCTTGATGATCCGCCCCATACGCCGCGCCAAATCAGATATCCGTACAAGGTTCTCAGTCGCTTTTTCGGGTTTGTCACGTTCCATAAATTGCAGGCCATTTTCTGCAAACGATCGGATTGCCATCAGCGGTTGGTTCAGTTCATGACTGATGCCCGCGCTCATCTGCCCAAGCGCGCTTAATTTGCTGGCTTGTTCCAAATCAACTTGCGCTTGGGCCAAAGCGGCTTGGGCCTCTTCACGTTCAGTCGCCTCACGCCGCAGCTGTGTGTTAGATTGCTCCAACGCCGCAGTACGTTCTGCTACACGTCCCTCAAGCATCGCATTGGCTTCTGACAACGTGCGCCGACGCTCAGTTGCAACAAATAAGAACGCCCCAAAGGCCAAGAACAGGGCAGCAACCGCAGCAGCCTGCAACACGGCAAACTGTCGCGCTGGCTGCACATCAACCAGCACCTCGCCCACCAATCCAACCACCGGCAAATTACGCGCCAAATGTAGTGCGTTTCTTGGCAAGTAAGGCCCCCATCCAAGGTCCCAAATCTCATGACCGCCTAAAGTATAGCTGTCAAATTTTGGTGCTTTCCCACCTGGAGGGATTAAACCTGCTTGCCCGACAGGACGGTTCCAGAAAACCAGATCAGATCGGTTTGAAATAAAGACAACACCAGAAGCATCAGTGAAAAAGACCGCAGGGTTGCCCCCCACCCAATCCCACTCAATCGCAGCGATATTCACGACCACTACAATAACACCAGTGACTTCTGACGCCTCATCCACGATCGGCGCGGCATAGTAATAAACCCGTTCGTCGAATGGCTGGCGGACACCATGCGATCTGCCAAGCGCACCTTGCATCGCACGCTGAACATAGGGCGTTTGGCTGAGATCGACGCCAACGGTTCCACGGGCAGCCGAAACGACACGGCCTTGTCCGTCCACCAACATAACGTCCAGCGCTGCTGTTTTATCGGCAATTTCCAGCAGGACAGCCCGTGTTCTCACATCGCTTCCAGACTGAATTGCATTAAGAAATGCAGGTCGATCGGCAGTCAGCACAGCCAATTCACGGTATCGCTGCAACTGGCCTGTTAGCCGATCACTTGCCAGCGCCAGATCTGCCTCAGCTTGACGCGAGGACTGGCTGAGCGCTTGCACATAACCGTAACGCCACACTCCAATTGCGACGATCCCTACAAGCAAAAGAAACGCAACAATTAGCGACAAACGATAAAAAAAAACGTGTTTCATTCCCTCTCTTAGCAAAGCAGCCCTTGCATTGACCAGCGACCCTGCGCTTTTGTGCAAGCATGCACATACTCAATCAATCCCCGACCGATCCCGCATTTGTCCAAGACCCCTATACGTTCTATGAAAAAGCGCGCCGCGACACGCCTGTCGCGTACTGGGAAGACTACGGCATGTTGGCCGCCTTTGACCACGCCACTGTCCACGCCCTGTTGCGCGACAAACGGTTGGGGCGTGAGGTTCCAACCGAGTTGCGCAAGCCAGTCCCCGATCACCTGCAAGCCTTTGATGCGGTTGAACAACATTCTATGCTGGAAAAGGAAGGCGACACCCATCGCCGTTTGCGTGGGTTAGTTTTGCGTGCCTTCACATCCCGCCGTATTGCCAACTTGAATGATGATGTGATCGAGATTTGCAATGACCTCATCGCGGGCTTTCCCGAGGGTGAGTTAGACTTGATCCGCGCCTATTGCACACAGCTGCCGGTCCGCGTCATCGCCCGCCTTTTGGGAGTGCCAGAGGAACATGGCGACGACCTGCTACGCTGGTCCAACGCAATGGTATCGATGTATCAGGCCAAACGCAGCCGCGTGATTGAGGATGCAGCCAACACCGCAGCCAGTGAATTTTCCGCCTTCCTGCACTCTTATATCGAAACGCGGCGCGATGATCCGCGTGATGACCTTATCACCAACTTGATTGCCGCCGAAGAAGACGGCGTAAAGCTAAGCACAGATGAGTTGATTGGCACATGCGTCTTACTGCTAAATGCAGGGCACGAGGCGACGGTGCACAGCATGGGCAACGCGGTCAAAACGCTGCTGGAACATGACACACCGCGCTCCGCGCTGGACGGCGACAACATTGCGGACACCGCCGAAGAACTGCTACGGTATGATCCGCCACTGCACATGTTCACCCGTTATGCCTATGAGGATATCGAGGTCTGTGGACTGCCGTTGAAACAGGGTGACGAGGTCGCATTGATCCTGGGATCGGCAGGGCGTTGCGAGGAGGTTTGGGAAAGTGCCGACCAATTCGCCCCAAGCAAAAACAGCAAATCACACCTCGCCTTTGGCGGCGGTTTGCATTTCTGCGTCGGTGCCTCGCTTGCACGGCTTGAGATGCAAATTGGGCTAAAGATGTTGTTTGACGCCTGCCCCAATCTTCAACTGGCGCAGGCCCCTGTCTATGCTGACAGCTATCATTTCCA
>JAOEQC010000018.1 GCA_028388995.1 Ascidiaceihabitans sp.
TTCAGGATTATAACGTGCCAGCCAAACTGAGTTTGAACAGGTGCTGAAACAGCCCCAACGTCTAGACCAACAACCGCAGATTCAAAGCTGGGAACCATTGCGCCTTTGCCAAACCAACCAAGGGATCCACCGTTTGAACCTGAAGGACCTGTCGACTTTTCTTTGGCGATTGTTGCAAAGTCTGCTCCACCATCGACATCAGCTTGGATTGCCAACGCCTCTTCTTCTGTCTCAACCAAAATGTGAGAGGCGTTGTATTCTTTTGCAGGCTCCGCATCAGCGTACTGCGCATCATAAGCCGCTTTGATTGTGTCTTCGCTTAGAGCTTGGGACAGCACTGCTTCCAGCGTTTCGCCAGCGATCAAAGAGCGTTGCTCGTTTTCCAAAGAAATTGGAATTCGCTTTGGCAATGTACCTTCAAAACTATTGGCTAACAGTGTTTGCTCGACCAGTTGTTTTAGAATGCCTTCAAACAGGACTTCGTTCGGCAGTTGTTGATATTGTTCTGGCAAAATAGTGCGTGCCACGATCATGTGACCTAGGGTAATGGATTTCCCATTTACGGTAGCAACGACCGTGTTTGCGTCCTGAGCCTGCACAGGCATGGCGAAAGTTACGGCAAGGCCAAGTGCGACTACGAAGTTGAGACGTTTTTGCATTGTATAGTCCTATGATTATGGTCACGACTGCGCGTAACATTGACACTGTTTGATGTGCCCCTTACATCCGCTATGGGCATGGTTGGGACTATCCTAACTTGTATCTATGGACTGTACGCGGGTCGGGCAAGCGCTTGCTGCGAAACACAACACACCACGGCTGGAGTACTTAATGCTAGGTTTCGGAACACTCACGAAAAAGATCTTTGGATCTGCCAATGATCGCAAAGTAAAAGCGGCCCGTCCGTTGGTGGAAGAGATCAATGCGCTGGAACCTGAGTTCGAGGTCCTGAGTGACGAAGAATTGATCGCCAAGACCCGCCAATTAGCGGAGCGCGCCAACAATGGCGAAAGCTTGGATGATCTGCTGCCTGAGGCATTTGCCAACTGTCGTGAAGCCGCTAAGCGCGCATTGGGCCTTCGCGCCTTTGATGTGCAGTTGTTGGGTGGGATATTCCTACACCAAGGCAACATCTCTGAAATGAAGACGGGAGAGGGTAAAACCCTTGTTGCGACGTTCCCTGCTTATTTGAACGGATTGACAGGTAAAGGTGTACATGTAGTCACCGTGAACGAATACCTTGCAAAACGTGACGCTGAATGGATGAGTAAAGTATTCACAGCGCTTGGCCTAACAACTGGCGTAGCTGTCAGCGATGCGACCCATGAAGATAAGCAAGCTGCGTATAATTCCGACATTACATACGCGACAAACAACGAACTCGGTTTTGACTATCTACGCGATAATATGAAATCTGAGCTAAACCAGATTTACCAAAAAGAACACAACTTCGCGATCGTGGATGAAGTCGACAGCATTTTAATCGATGAAGCCCGTACCCCGCTGATTATTTCTGGCCCTTCAGATGACCGCTCTGAAATGTACATTACTATCGATGGCGTGATTCCATCGTTAACTGACGACCACTTTGAACTGGATGAAAAATCCCGCAACGTGACCTTTACTGATGAAGGAAACGAGTTCCTTGAAGAACAGTTGTGCGCTCGTGGTTTGCTGGAAGCTGATGCTACACTTTACGATCCAGAAAGCACTAGCTTGGTTCACCACATCAACCAAGGATTGCGTGCGCACAAGTTGTTCCAACGCGATAAAGATTACATCGTGCGTGACGATGAAATCGTACTGATCGACGAATTTACAGGTCGAATGATGTCTGGCCGTCGTTTGTCTGATGGTCTGCACCAAGCGATTGAAGCTAAGGAAAAAGTAGACATTAAGCCTGAGAATGTGACCTTGGCGTCTGTGACATTCCAAAACTACTTCCGTCTGTACAGCACGCTTTCTGGCATGACAGGTACCGCGACGACTGAAGCAGAAGAATTTGCCGAAATCTACGGTTTGGGTGTGGTTGAAGTACCAACCAATCGCAGCATAGCACGTGTTGACGAAGACGACCGCGTGTACCGCACGCAGCGTGAAAAATACGAAGCGATGATCAAAGAGATCAAAGAGGCAAACGTCAAGAACCAGCCGGTTCTGGTAGGTACAACTTCTATCGATAAATCTGAGATGTTTAGCCAAGCATTGACTGCTCAGGGCATTACGCACAATGTTTTGAACGCTCGATTGCATGAGCAA
This sequence comes from Ascidiaceihabitans sp., assembly GCA_028388995.1. Lineage (GTDB taxonomy): Bacteria > Pseudomonadota > Alphaproteobacteria > Rhodobacterales > Rhodobacteraceae > Ascidiaceihabitans. The sequence goes on from JAOEQC010000018.1 coordinate 2,260, forward strand.
GAAGCGCAGATCATTGCTGATGCTGGTAAATTGGGTGCGGTGACCATCGCAACCAACATGGCGGGTCGTGGTACAGATATTCAATTGGGGGGCAACGTCGAATTGATCGTCCAAGCCGCACTTAAAGCTGATCCTGAGACTGATCCTGAAGTGATCCGCACCAAGGTAGAAGAAGAGCAGGCGGATGAGAAGAAGAAAGTCATCGAGGCTGGTGGCCTGTTTGTTATGGCATCTGAGCGTCACGAAAGTCGTCGCATTGATAACCAATTGCGTGGTCGTTCTGGCCGTCAGGGTGATCCGGGCCGCACCTCTTTTTATCTTAGCCTTGAAGACGACCTGATGCGCATTTTCGGTTCTGACCGTTTGGAAAAAGTTCTTACAACGCTTGGATTGGAAGAAGGCGAGGCTATCGTCCACCCATGGGTCAACAAGTCACTGGAACGTGCCCAAGCCAAGGTTGAGGGTCGTAACTTTGACATTCGTAAGCAGTTGTTGAAATTTGATGACGTGATGAACGATCAGCGCAAGGTTGTGTTTGGTCAACGTCGCGAAATCATGGAGGCAACTGACCTTTCTGAGGTCACAACAGATATGCGGGCGGAAGTGATCGAAGATTTGATCTATGAATTTATGCCTCCCGATTCTTATGCAGATCAGTGGAACACCGAAGGTCTTTATGTGGCCGTTATTGAACGCCTTGGCGTTGATGCGCCTGTGATGGAGTGGTGTTCAGAAGAGGGTGTCGATGACGAGCAGATTAGCGAACGTTTGTTGGTTGTAACCGATGAGCAGATGTCTGCAAAAGCAGAAGCATTCGGTCCTGAAACAATGCGCTTGATTGAAAAACAACTGTTGCTTCAATCGATTGATGGCAAATGGCGTGAACACCTTTTGACGTTAGAGCATCTTCGCTCTGTTGTTGGTTTCCGCGGCTATGCACAGCGGGATCCATTGAACGAATATAAGAACGAAGCGTTCCAGTTGTTCGAAAGTATGCTTGATAGCTTACGTGAAGATGTGACGCAAAAGTTGTCTCAAATTCGTCCAATTACTGAGGAAGAACAGCGTGCTATGGTGGAACAAACTGCAACGCAGCAGGCCCAGATTCAGACGGCAGCTAAACCCGATCTTCCAGAACCAACAGCCGAAGCAGTTGCTGCTGGGTTTGATCCAGAAGACAGCGGAACCTGGGGCAATCCAAGCCGCAACGGCAACTGCCCTTGTGGTTCAGGTGACAAGTTCAAGCACTGTCACGGACGTGTGAGCTAAAGGCAGCGCCTTTATTCTGATGTAATGAATCCCAGAGCTGGCCATAACGTTGGCCAGCCACGGACGCTTTTCCTCTCTGCAAAGATCCTGACCGAAACCGATAGAGGTATAGGATTATGGTAGAAACTATAGAAATGGTGACCGCAGCGGGTATGCCCTTGGCATAGGTTTTTCATGCAAACCGGCGATGCTGCCGAGCAGCGTTATGGCGGAGTTGGTGAGGTTGTGGTGAGTGCTGCAAGCGTCACAGTAGTTAATCCGCTCATGCCTTCTGCTAACCCGTATACAAAAGAAATTCTTGAAGTTGAGGACATTGTTCTCACTTCCGCTCAGTCAAAGCCTGCGCAGCAGTCTGACTTTTTAGTTACTGCTTCGGCTCATTTAGAATCTGAGGAAGTCGAATTACCAGTTTTACAAAATATCCAGCTGGTGTCTGCAACGGATGGCTCTATTGATACCCCTACGGCTGAATTGGCTGAACCGACAGTATTTTGTGAAATCACTGCTGAAGGTATCGCAACAAAAGCGTCGATGATCGAATTGACGTTGAACGCGCCATGTTGGCCCTGCTTCAATAAATTTTTCGCGGAGCGCTTTGCGTTCGTGTGTGATCAGAACAGCAGGGCGGCTGCAGGGCCAATCAATGGGCGTGGCTTCGTCCAAATCGAATAGATTGCTGGCTTCGGCAAACGATGAGGTTGAGTCGGTCATGCCTGGAGGTTCGCAAAACGTGATTACCGGATGGTTAACCCGTTGCGAAAATAGTGGTTTAAGACGGGAAAAGTCCCGCCCTAAATCTTAACTTTTCATCGCATCCCAGAAGGATTTGACGGAAGAGAAGAAGCTGCTACTTTCAGGATTGTTATCTGAGGATAGCTCGTCGAATTCCTTTAGGATCTCTTTTTGACGCGCTGTCAAATTGACAGGTGTTTCCACAGCCAGTTCGATGAACATGTCGCCGGAACTGTTTCCACGGATTGCTGGCATACCTTTGCCACGAAGGCGCATCTGACGGCCTGCTTGGCTGCCTGCCGGAATCTGGACGCGACCACGGCCACCATCGATGGTGGGAACCTCGATGCTGCCACCCAAGGCTGCGGTGCTCATTGATACAGGAACGCGGCAGAACAGGCTTAGGCCATCACGTTCAAACAGTTTATGGTCTAATACTTCGATGAAGATGTATAGATCACCCGATGGTCCGCCGCGCATGCCGGCTTCGCCTTCGCCTGAAAGGCGAATCCGTGTACCTGTTTCGACACCAGCAGGGATGTTTACAGAAAGTGAACGGTCTTTCTCGACGCGGCCTGCGCCAGAACAAGACTTGCATGGGTTGTTAATAATCTGGCCCATGCCGGAACACGTTGGGCAAGAGCGCTCAACCGTAAAGAACCCTTGCTGAGCGCGCACTTTGCCCATGCCAGAACATGTTGGGCATGTGGATGGTTCAGCACCACCTTCAGCACCCGTACCTTCGCACCCATCACAGGCGAGCGCAGTTGGAACATTGATGGTCTTTTGCATACCAGAAAATGCGTCTTCGAGTGAGATACGCAAGTTGTAACGCAAGTCAGCACCGCGTGCTGCACGCCGCCCGGCGCTGCCACGTTGGCCTCCTGTAAAGTCGCCGAATAGATCATCGAATACATCAGAGAACGCGCTGCCAAAATCGCCTTGTCTACCGCCACCTTGACGTCCGCCACCGCCGCCCATGCCGCCTTCAAAGGCGGCATGTCCGTAACGATCATATGCAGCCTTCTTATCTCCGTCCTTTAAGACTTCGTAAGCTTCGTTCGCTTCTTTAAATTGGTCTTCGGCTTTTGGGTTGCCGGAGTTGTGGTCGGGATGCAGCTCGCGGGCTTTCTTGCGATAGCCTTTTTTAATCTCGTCCGCAGATGCGCCTTTTGCAATACCAAGCACATCATAATAATCACGTTTAGCCATGGATTAGGGTCCCCTTTGGAACATCAAAGGCCGGTCCATAAATCGGACCGGCCCTGTCGCTGTTCAGAGTGGCGCTTATTTGCGCTTGTCGTCGTCCAAATCTTCGAATTCAGCATCTAGGATATCGTCATCCGCGCCTTCATCTGCACCAGCTGGTTCAGACATGTCGTCGCCGCTTTCTTCCGCAGCCGCCGCTTTGTAGATCGCTTCGCCTAGTTTCATGGCCGCTTCAGTTACGTTCTGGATGCCTGATTTGATCTTGCCAGCGTTGTCAGTTTCAAGATCGTCGTTCAGCGCAGCAATAGCCAACTCAATCGCCTCGATAGTAGTTGGGTCGACTTTGTCCTTGTGTTCTTCCATTGCTTTCTCAGTTGAGTGAACTAAGCTCTCTGCCTGGTTCTTCGCTTCGATCAGCTCTTTACGCTCTTTATCTGACTCAGCATTGTCTTCTGCATCTTGAACCATTTGCTCGATATCGGCGTCTGACAAACCACCAGAAGCTTGGATCGTGATCTGTTGCTCTTTGCCTGTGCCTTTGTCTTTAGCGCCCACAGACACGATGCCGTTGGCGTCGATGTCAAAGGTCACTTCGATTTGTGGCAAACCGCGTGGAGCTGGTGGGATGTTTTCAAGGTTGAAAGCACCCAACATCTTGTTGTCCGCAGCCATTTCACGTTCGCCTTGGAAGCAGCGAATGGTAACAGCGTTTTGGTTGTCTTCAGCCGTTGAGAAGATTTGTGATTTCTTCGTTGGGATCGTTGTGTTGCGATCGATCAAACGAGTAAATACGCCCCCCAAAGTTTCGATACCCAAGGACAATGGTGTTACGTCCAAAAGAACGACGTCTTTTATGTCGCCTTGTAGAACACCGGCTTGAATTGCTGCACCCATGGCAACAACTTCGTCTGGGTTAACGCCTTTGTGTGGCTCTTTGCCGAAGAATTTAGTCACTTCTTCGATAACGCGCGGCATACGTGTCATACCGCCAACCAACACGACTTCGTCGATGTCAGATGCTGAGATGCCAGCGTCTTTTAACGCAGCGGTGCATGGTTTCATGGACGCTTTGATCAGATCGCCAACAAGGCTTTCCAGTTTTGCACGGGTCAGTTTCATTACCATGTGCAATGGCTGGCCAGTGGAGCCCATAGAAATAAACGGTTGGTTGATTTCTGTTTGGTTCGCAGAAGACAATTCGATTTTCGCCTTTTCAGCAGCTTCTTTTAGACGCTGTAACGCCATCTTGTCTTGCTTCAGGTCGACGGAGTGTTCTTTTTTGAACTCATCGGCAAGATAGTTGACGATGCGCATGTCGAAGTCTTCGCCGCCCAAAAAAGTGTCGCCGTTTGTGGATTTAACTTCGAACAAGCCATCATCAATTTCCAGGATGGTTACATCGAATGTACCGCCGCCAAGGTCATAGACAGCGATGGTTTGTGTTTCTTTTTTGTCCAAGCCGTATGCTAGCGCAGCTGCTGTTGGCTCGTTAATAATGCGAAGCACTTCAAGACCAGCAATTTTGCCGGCGTCTTTAGTTGCTTGACGCTGTGCATCGTTGAAATACGCAGGAACAGTAATAACCGCTTGGGTCACTTCCTCGCCAAGGTATGATTCAGCGGTTTCTTTCATTTTGCCTAAAATGAAGGCAGAGATTTGGGAAGGTGAATACTTTTCGCCTTTGGCTTCAACCCATGCGTCGCCGTTGCCGCCATCGATGACGTTGAACGGAAGGTTCTTTTTGTCTTTGGCCAAGTGCGCGTCGTCATTGCGTCGACCTACAAGACGCTTAACACCAAAAATTGTGTTTTCTGGGTTTGTCACTGCTTGGCGTTTTGCGGGCTGACCTACAAGACGCTCGTTATCGGTGAAGGCTACGATTGAGGGCGTTGTGCGTGCGCCTTCAGCGTTTTCGATAACGCGAGGCTGACTGCCGTCCATAATAGCAATACAGGAGTTGGTCGTTCCGAGGTCAATACCAATTACTTTGGCCATATTTTCGATCCCTTTTCATATCATAAGGCGATGTGGCGAGGCGTTGACCCTTTTTGGCGTCATTGCCCCGATAATGATGTCACGCAAAACTGGTCGCTCTGCGCGGTTCGGAGAGTATATAAGGAGGGTAAATGCCCCCTGCAACCATTGTGGCGTAGGTATTTGCGTGAATCTTTACCTAATGAGGTACTTATGTCGGTTTTTAAGCTACGTGGGTTCGAAATTCACAAGGGATTGCTGGATCTCAAGGAGCAAACCGTGCTGCTTGAGGCCGTACGTAATATTGCAAAATTAGCTCCTGTTTTTTCACCGATGACACCATATGGGAAGCCGATGAGCGTTAAAATGACATCGGCTGGCATGTTTGGGTGGTATTCTGATGCTCAGGGCTATGAATATCGCAGAGTTCACCCCAATGGCATGCCTTGGCCTGCGATTCCTACTGAGGTTCTTAATATTTGGAAGATAGTTTCAGGCGCCGAGCGCGAACCCGAATGCTGTCTTGTCAATTTCTACGATCAAAACGCCAAGATGGGTCTCCATCAGGACAGGGATGAGGCAAATTTCGATTTCCCAGTTGTGTCGGTGTCATTGGGAGACGAGGGGCTGTTGCGCGTTGGTGGTACTGAGCGTGGTGGTAAGACAGACTCTGTTTGGCTCCAATCGGGGGATGTGGTTGTAATGGGTGGAAAGGCCCGCTTGGCCTATCACGGCGTCGACCGTATCCGTTTTGGGTCATCCAGCTTACTCCCTAAGAGTGGGCGAATTAATTTAACTCTCAGGGTAGTGAACTAGGGTACTAAGAAACTGTTTGAAGTTGAGGCCAGATTTGACTTGGCTGAAATTACGATTGTGTTCGCTAATTTATCGATGCGCTTCCCAACTAGCAGAGGCATGACGACGCGTGTAAAACTAACCCATAAGACCCAACATAATTAGGGCTATGGCCACATAGACTGCGTACTCCCAATTGCTGTTTCGAGGAAAGTAGTTGATAAACGTAAAACCACGCGCTTAATCTCTCAGGTGAAATAATGGGTTCCAGTCAAACATCACTAACATAAAAGATGGCAGTGTGTTTGCCACGAACATTTTGTCTGAAGCGATCATGTTTGCTCTCATATAAAGTTTAGACATCAGGGTAGCTACGGTGGGGAACCAGGGTTTTAAAGCTAGCAATGCTCTAAGCCCATCGCTGCTCCTGAAGCCCAAGCAAGAATGATCATCCCATATGCTGAAGCGGGATCGTCAATTGTAACCGGTGTTACAATCACGTGTTAGCCGTATAAAATTATGAACAACGACAACAGTTGAATATATAAAGCGCCGAAAGCTGCAGTCATAATTGATATAACCGTGTTCATTGGTGAATGTTGTATCATGGGGCTTGATGGTTCTTCTGAAGCAAACACGCTCTGCATGGTCTTGGTGTGCGTCATGAAAAGAAAGATTCCAGACATGATGTAAACGAGGAGGTCGCCTCGAATGCTAAACATAAGGTAAAATACACCTACAAACGTAGCAACTTGCAGCACATTCACTCCGATTGTGATGAAAGCGTTGTTGTGCTGCTTACGGACACTCCGAACGACTGAGTGGTAAATCAGTGCAGAAATCGACATTGCAGATGAGAAAGCGCCTTTAGGTTTTCGTGCAGACTGAAACTGTACCATTTGCGATGTGCCACGACTGAATGCTGAATTCTTGCCGTTCAGTTACTGGCACATCATAAGAGACATAATAAGGCAATTCAACAAAATGCGACGTACCAAAACGTGAGCAGGAGATTACCCGTGAACTATGAAGATTTGATCCCAGTTATTCGCAAGTTGGCCCTAGAGGCTGGCGATAAGATTATGGAAATTTATCAGACTGATAATTTTGACGTTAAATTAAAGTCTGATGAAAGCCCTGTAACTGCGGCTGATGAAGCTGCAGACGCGATTATATCTGCTGGCTTACGGGGAGCATTTCCTGATGTGATGTTAGTGACTGAAGAGCAATCTGATACTCACACTGTCAAAGGTGATACTTTTCTAATCGTCGACCCGCTTGATGGGACCAAAGAGTTTATTCATCGCCGCGGTGACTTTACTGTGAATATTGCGATGGTTGAAGGTGGGATCCCTACACGTGGCGTAGTTTATGCTCCTGCAAAGAACCGTATGTTCTTTACTTTAGCAGATGGGCAAACAGTTGAAGAAGTTGGCACATTAGATAAGGATGTCATGGGAACTCTAATTCCTATTTCTGTTTCTAACGCTGACAATACAGCCCTAATGGTCGTTGCTTCCAAATCGCACCGTGATCAAGCGACGGATGATTACATCAATAAGTATGCGGTCAATGATATGAAAAGCGCAGGCTCATCGCTGAAGTTCTGTTTGATTGCGACTGGTGAGGCGGATGTATATCCTCGCCTTGGTCGAACGATGGAATGGGACACTGCAGCTGGCCACGCTGTCTTACTTGGTGCAGGTGGTGATGTGGTACGTTTTGATGATCAAACGCCGCTTAAATATGGAAAAGCAGATTTTGCAAATCCATTCTTTATTGCGTTCGCACCTTCAGTTGAACTGAAGACTGCATAAGCTCGGTCTTAATTGTAATTCTAGCGCGTTATGCTTCGATGCGTTACCCAGCAAAACCGTTGGCTATGCTGAAAGGTGCATCGGGGCAATCGCGCTCATTGATTGAGCGATCTTGGCGCGCTGCCAGCGAGGTGACTGGTATAGATCGTGTTTTCGTTGCGACAGATGATGACCGCATTAAGGTTGCTGCCGAAGCGTTTGGTGCCGAAGTGATTATGAAGCCTGAATCCTGTGCTAATGGAACAGAAAGATGTGCTGCCGCACACACTGCGCTGAGCGGTGGGTATGACATAGTTGTCAATCTTCAGGGCGATGCGCCGCTTACTCCGCACTGGTTTGTTGAGGATTTGATCGCTGAGTTGAAAGTTGACCCTAGTGCAGAGATTTCTACACCGGTTTTGCGTTGCGACGGGGCGACGCTAAACAGTTTTTCAAGAGATAGGAACGCAGGCAGTGTTAGTGGAACAACATCAGTCTTTGATGTCAACAAGCGGGCAATGTATTTTTCTAAAGAAGTAGTTCCGTTCACTTCTGAAGTTTTTCATGATGCTGCTGATACACCAGTATTTCATTATGTTGGGGTTTATGCCTATCGCCCAGATGCTCTTTCTGATTATCTCTGATGGCCAGTGGGTCCGCTCGAGCAGCTTGAAGGACTTGAACAACTACGGTTCATGGAAAACGGCAAAGCAGTGCGTTGCACGGAAGTTCATGCAAATGGGCGTCAATTTTGGGAGCTCAATAACCCAGAAGATGTCTCGCTTATCGAGGCTATGATGGCCGAAATGGGCCTTGACTGATGTCTGTTTCGGTCAGTGTTGTGGTAGTCAGCCGCGATAGGCCGGATGCGTTGTATTTGTGTGTGTTGGTTCTTCTTTTGATGACTAAGCGTTCTCAACGCATCTTGAGGTGCTACAGGGCTTTCAGGTGACATTGCTGAATGCTCTCCAGATTTCGGGCCAAACGACGTTTTACGTTTCTTATGAAGATCTAAAAATCGTCGAAGTGATGAACGGGTTGGCTCGTTATCTCGGGGTTCAAAGTGAGTTGGAGAGATTGGACAAAAGTTTGAAAAAGCAAAACCCAAGTCCGATTTCTGAAAAGGTTAGAAACTTTGGTGAAATAGAGGTAGCGCTTTCTGGATTGGATCGCTTTAATTTGAATTGTACCCCAAATTTTGAGCCACGACGTGGACCTAGCATACCGACATATGTTGCCGCACCAGATTCGGGTTTGATATATCTGCCGATGCGGGGCGGACCAGAAGTGCAAATATTTGATTAGCTGGCACGCGTCGACGGCAGAAAACGTTCGGATCTTTTGAAGAAATTTTCTCAGAAGGATCTTCGGCAATGGAAACGTAAGCATACCGGTCATCGCAGCTTTACTGTTTTACGACATCCGATGGCACGAGCACATTACGCCTTTTGTCAACATATCTTGAATACAGGCTAGGGTGGTTATGCCGCGCTGCGTCAAACACTGCGCCGCCGGTATGCCCTGTCGGTTCCTGAAAATATGCCAGATGAGAGTTATGACCTTGGCACTCATCGTACAGCGTTTCTCTCATTCTTGAGCTTTTTAAAGGGAACCTTATCCGGCCAAACCGCGATCCGCATTGATGCAACATGGTGTACCCAGGCGCAGTCATTGCAGGGGTTCGGTGAGTTCTCTTTTCCAGAACGTGTTATCCGTGAAGTTGATTTAGAAAGAGAACTACCCCAACTCTTGGATTCGATCGGGTACACTGGTTGGCCGGTTGCATTGGCATGGGGCCAGACCGATATTCTATTTGAATTAGCAAGAATCTATGATTCTGAAATCCAGTCTGCCGCGCAGGCTGCTTACCAACGTGACTACATGATGCTGGGATTTAAAAGTTGGGGCTAAAGTGGGTAGTTTAGAGCTGCTAGTTCCTTATTTTATGCAGCTTGGTTGTTCTGTGTTTCTGACAGGATTGCATAAATTGTTGTTGGATCGTGATTCGAGCGGAGTTTCGCACGTATAGACACCTCACGTAGAGTGCGTGAAACAAGTGCCAATGCTTTCAGGTGCTCAACGCCGGCGTTGAGTGGAGCAAATAGGGCGAAAACTATATCGACTGGCTGGCGATCAACAGAGTCGAAATCAACCGGACGGTCCAAGAGGACAAACGCACCTGCGACGCTATCAAGGCCTTCGATACGTGCATGAGGAAGCGCCACGCCGTTGCCTACGCCCGTTGGCCCCAAGTTTTCGCGTGCTAAAAGTGATTCTACGACTATTCCAGTGTTTAGGCCATAGACCCCGCTCACAAGATCGCCAATCTCGTGCAGCAGATGTTTCTTGCTGGAGGCTGCGGTCAACACCTTGACTGCCTCCGGCTTAAGAAGTTTTGCAAAATCCATCCTGCTCGCACTTTATTCAAGGCGAGTTTAACGCCGGTGACTATTTAAGGGTCGATCCACCCGATGTTGCCGTCATCCCGGCGGTACACCACGTTTACCCCATCTTTACTCTCGTTACGGAACACCAATACCTGTGCTCCAGCCAATTCCATCTGCATCACAGCTTCACCTACTGATAGGGACGGAATCTTTGCTTCCATCTCTGCCACAATAATTGGCTGCAGTGTTTCTGGTTCTGACTGATCAGGTTTGTCATTTGAAGAAAGGATATATGAGGAACCACCGAAAAGTTCAACCGGTTGGGTTCGGTCTTTGTGGTGGTCTTTCAACCGCCGTTTGTATCGTCTTAGTTGCTTCTCCATTTTGGCGCAGCAAGAATTGAACGCAGTGTATATTTCGGTGTCTTTTGCTTTGGCTGTTGCATTCAATCCTGTCGATAAATGCACTATCGCTTCGCAAGCGAATTCATGCGCAGACTTGGAGAAAATGACCAACGCATCGGTCGGTCGTTCTGCGTATTTTTGGATCACTTCGTCCAATTCAGTTTTTACATGCGCTTGTAGTGCTGTGCCGATGTCGATTTGTTTGCCACTAATTTGATACCGCATTATTTCTCCTTAAAAATGGACGAAACGACGAATACCTTAGTAACCCTAAGATAGGGTGAGGATCATAGTCGATTTCGCGGAAAAGGCATAAGCGCTGAGTGATTGTCGTTGGGCCCCCAAAAGAGGGCCGGTCGGCGATCAGACGATTTAAACGTTTTTGCCATACATACATTCAGCCCGAGAATGAGGCAGCCTGTCAATGCAAATTGGAAAGAAGTTTTGCCTTTTGGCTGTGAGGTTTTAACTTCCCATCACGATATGCGAAAATTATCACCTAGATAAACTCGGCGTACGTTTTCATTTTCTACGACGTCGTTTGGCGTGCCAGACATTAGAACCTTACCGTCGTGCAAAATATATGCGCGATCCACAATTTCCAATGTTTCCCGTACATTATGATCTGTGATCAAAACGCCGATGCCCCGTTTTTTAAGATCTGAAACAAGGTTTCGAATGTCTCCGACTGATATAGGATCAACACCCGCGAAAGGTTCGTCTAACAGTAGGTATTTTGGATCAGTAGCCAAACACCGCGCAATTTCAACGCGACGTCGCTCACCGCCTGATAGAGCCAGCGCAGGTGCGCGGCGCAGGTGCTCTATTGAAAAATCGCTCAACAACTCTTCAAGGCGTTCTCGGCGTTTTTGGCGACTTGGCACCGAAATATCAAGAATTGCACCGATGTTGTCTTCAACGTTGAGGCCACGAAAAATACTCATTTCTTGAGCTAGATAACCGATACCAAGCTGGGCGCGACGATACATCGGGAGGGTTGTCACATCGTGCCCATCAACAACGACTGTACCACCTTCTGGGGTGACCAAACCGGCGACTGAATAGAAGGTAGTTGTCTTTCCCGAACCATTGGGGCCCAGTAGGGCGACGACTTCGCCACGATTTAGTTCCATCGAAAAATCGCGTACTACAACCTTTTTGCGGTACGACTTTCTTAGGTTTGTGATTTGCAAACCTGCAGTACCCTGCGTTAATTTCAGATCAGGCTTAGCCATTAGTTTTTGCCTGTTTGAAGGATGGTCTTTACCCCTTCTGACATGTTGGCGGTGCCGTCTTTGAGATTGATGGTCATTTTTTGCGCGGTTAGAGTGCTGGGGCCTTGAGTGAGTAAAACGTCTCCACTCATCACAATTGTACCCGAATCGATATCATAATCAGCACCCGCGGCCTCGGCAGCGTCAGCACCAGAAACCAACGTTACGCCGCCTGATGCAACTAATTTTGCGATACCGGCGCTTTCGGTACGGTATATAACTTCGACCTTTTGGGCTGACAGTCGCAATTCGCCTTGGCCAATGAGAACATTACCTTCAAAAACGGCGGTTCCTGTGGCTTGATCTACAGACAGGTTGTCAGAGGTCACTTCGACTGGCGCAGTGGTATCCTGCGTGAATGTCCCAAAGGAGACATTCGTTCCTTGCGCAAGAACTGTTGCGCTGCATAGCAACGCGATGCAAAGCACCAAGTGTCGAAATATATTCACGGTCAATAATCTCATCTGATTTTTGGATCGTATATCAGCTTTACAGCATTTGTGAAAACCATTTGGGTGGATTTGGTCTTTTCGGATAAAGTTAATCTCATTGAGCCAGCTGAAAATGTGCCGAGTGGCCCTTCAGCTATGATTTTATTAGGTGACTCGATTTTTAGTGATGTCATTGCAGAAACCAAACGTTCCGAATTGATTTTGTATCCGGTGGATGTGGTTATCAGCACCTTTCCAGACAAGATCGAAGTGTCGTTTGCAATATCGACCTCTCCGAGATCAGCGAAAAACACTAATCGGGCACCAGAAGATAGATCAATCTGAGCTGAAACGTCGTTTGCTGTTACTCGGCTATTGCCATCTGCAACGCCTATTTCACCTGCCGAGAATGAAATTTGATCACCTTGTTCGGTAGAGCTGGAAAAGAAGGGGCCAGTTATCTGTTGATCTCGCATGCGTTCATTTACCTCTGCCTCAGCAAAGGGAATGGATGCCATTGGGTCTATATTTCGAGAAAGCAAAAAGAGGGTTGATAGCAAGGCTAAAGCCATCAAAGGCAACAGCACTTTGAGCAATGCGATCATGCGGGAGTAGCGATCCATCTAACTTACCACTCGATTTGAAAATACAAATGCTATCTTCATGTATGCGCAAAAATATCTGTTTCAGGCCAGCCAAGTAAATCAAGGTTTGCACGTGTTGGTAAGAAATCGAAGCAGGCTTGTGCGATCTCCATACGACCTTCGCGGATCAATCGTTTGTTCAATGCAACACGCAAGCGGTGAAGGTATAACACGTCAGAAGCTGCGTACTCCAACTGTGCATCACTTAGTTGTGGTGCTCCCCAGTCGCTGGACTGCTGATGCTTAGAAAGGTTAACCTGCAAAAGATCGTGCAACAAATTTTTTAATCCATGCCGGTCTGTGTAAGTCCGAACCAAACGGCTCGCAATTTTGGTGCAATAGACTGGTGCGGTTACAGTATTGAAGGCATTTTGCATCGCGGCAATGTCAAACCTACCGTAGTGAAATAGCTTAAGCACCTTGGGATCCTCTAAGATCTCACAAAGGTTTGGCGCTTCCGTCTGCCCTTTCATGATCTGAACCATATGGGCATCGCCATCACCTGCCGACAATTGCACGACACAAAGCCGGTCGCGGTGAGGATGCAGTCCCATTGTTTCGCAATCAATGGCGACTTCGGAACCTAGATCCAAATGATCGGGCAGGTCTGAAATATGAAGATAGTTTGTCATGTAACCGCTATAGCGCGGGTTTGAGTTCGGGAAAAGCGTGGCTTTTAATCCGGCAAGATTTGGCCAAGGTCTGGCTTAGGTAGTTTGGTCAATAGACTGCTAACCAAACCCCTACATTCATGACCCAACCAACTAGTTGAATATAGGTCTCTTGGTAAATCTGGGTGCTTGAGTACCAATCGGCGCCAACTGTGCACGATTAAGCATCGTAAGACAGCAGTCTCTCGTGGTGATACAAGCACAGCCTCAGCCACTGCCTTTTGAACGTGCACAAGTGCTTGGTGCAATTCTGCGAAGTCTTGTGCCAAACCTGTTGGTTCGAACTGTTCTGCCAGCCACCTTGGAAGGGATGAGGGTGCAAGAACCAATCCGTCTTCAGGTGGCTTTGCATTGGTCGAGCCGAGGTAAACACGTGGCATCAGGGGGGCGAAACCTAATTGAGCCATGACCTTTCGCGAGTGAGCAGATGCGCTGTCCAGCATTACCAACTGCCAGCGAGTTGGGGAGTCGTTTGGCTGGCCATAAATTCGGGGGCTGGCCGCAGCACTTTCTTGTCGCCCGCTAGCTGTTAGACTGTGCAAACTGTTGCGTCCGCTTTTGACTGACATTATCCAATCGTCGTTGCGCAAACGGTGCAAGGCGACGCGGGTGGCTTCGGCCCTAATACCCATATCTAACATCAGTGCAGACAACACAGGCCCTTCGATCACGTCCCCATCGTTCTGGGCAAGATCCCCGAAAACAGTGACCAATAATGACCAAACGCGCTGATTGTTTAACGTAGCCAACGCCTCAACGGCGTCTGAAAGTGGTTTAGTAAGCATTCATTGTCAGTAGCTCGTATTCAGCCACAGCCTCATCATCTTGATTGGTTAAAGTCACATGCCACCGAACCTCACCATATTCATCATTACGGGGTGTTTTGGCCTTAACGGTAAGTTGAACTTTGATGCTATCACCCGCCTGAACTGGCTTCATAAAGCGTAAGTTATCAAGGCCCGTGTTCGCCAAAACAGGACCTGGATCAGGTTGGACAAACAATCCAGCGGCAAAGCTGATCAAAAGATAACCATGCGCTACACGACCTGGGAAGAAAGGGTTAGCTTTGGCAGCTTCTTCGTTCATGTGGGCGTAAAACGTGTCGCCTGTAAAGTGCGCGAAAACTTCGATATCTTCCAGCGTAATCTCACGTGATCCGCTGAAAAGGGTATCGCCCAATTCGACATCTTGGAACGTGCGCGTGAAGGGATGAGACTTGTCTGTTTCAATGGTTGCTTTTGGAATCCATTGGCCACCGATTGCGGTCAAAATATCGGGACTGCCCTGGATTGCAGTGCGTTGCATATAGTGCATTACAGCGCGTGTACCGCCCAACTCTTCGCCACCACCAGCGCGACCTGGACCGCCGTGAACCATGTGGGCAAGGGGTGCACCGTGGCCTGTTGCTTTGGCCATCGAATCGCGATTGTTGAAATATAAGCGACCATGAAATGCGCCCGACGCCATTGCGATTTCGCGGGCCACATCGCCGTCATGTGTGATGCAGGAAGCAACAAGCGATCCCTTGCCTTTGTTTAACAATTCGGTCGCGTGACCCAAATCACGATATTCCATGATTGTAGAAACAGGCCCAAAGGCCTCAGTGTCGTGTACATGTTGTGCGGAATCAGGGTCGTCGCAAAGAAAAACTATGGGCGGTAAGTATGCCCCCTTGCTTTTGGACATTGCGTGGTTTTTGGGGTCACCAATTACGCGCTTAGCTTCAGAACTGATTTGCGCGATCTTTTTCAAAACATCATTTTTCTGCGCGTTAGAAACCAGTGCACCCATTTTTGTGCCTTCTTCACGAGGATCGCCAAGGGTTATGTTGGCTAGACGTTTATCAAGTGTTTCGATGATCGCATTGCTGGTACCCGGTGGCACCAAAATCCGCCGAATAGCAGTGCATTTTTGACCAGCTTTGATGGTCATCTCGCGCTGAACTTCTTTTACAAATAGGTCAAATTCGGGTGTTCCAACTTGCGCATCTGGACCCAAAACAGACGCATTTAGACTGTCTTGTTCTGCTGTAAAGCGGATTGAATTACGCAAGATATTTTCGTTGCCACGCAGTTTTAATGCGGTGTTAACTGATCCTGTAAAGGTGACGACATCTTGCAAATCAAGGTGATCTAACATGTTTCGAATACCACCAGACACTAACTGCAGCGCGCCCTTAGGCAGCAGCCCACTGTCTAATATAATCCGCACGCAAGCCTCAGTCACATAGCAGGTTGCAGTGGCTGGTTTGATAATCGCAGGCATTCCTGCAAGGAGGGTCGGAGCCAGTTTTTCCAACATGCCCCATACTGGAAAGTTGAATGCGTTTATATGTACCGCAACGCCTTGAAGTGAGGTGCATATGTGGCGCCCCATAAAGGTACCATTTCGGCTCAACTGTTCTGGTGGTCCATCCAGATAGATCTGTGCGTCGGGCAGGTCGCGCCGCCCTTTAGAGGCATAGACCAACACCGTGCCAATGCCGCCATCCACATCAACAAGGTGGTCGGCTTGTGTGCCACCGGTGTTGAACGACAACTGATACAGCTCTTCACGATGTTCGCGTAGATGCAAGGCAAGCGCTTTGAGCATTTTGGCACGGTCATGGAATGTCATTGCTCGCAATGCTGGACTGCCGATTTCGCGGCCGTATTCAAGCATGCCCTGAACATCTAAGGCACTGTTTCCGGCTTGTCCGATCACCTCTCCCGTTAGGGCACTTTCAATCGGCCGCGCATCTGCGGACGGGGCGATCCATTGACCAGCGGCAAAGGAATGAACGTTCAGCATGTTGTGTCCTTAATGTTGGTCGTAATTGACGCTTAACGTGTCTGACAATGCGTAGCACTGGCAGGTTAAAACGTAACCCGCTTCAACCTCGTAATCCTCAAGCGCGTGATTGCTTAGCATCTCGTACTCACCCTTGGTCACCTTGGCGATACAGGTGGAACAAACGCCTGCCCTGCACGCGAATGGCGCATCAAGGTTGTTGGCCAGCGCGGCTTCCAGAACGGACTGATCCTTTGGCATCTTGAAGGTGTAATCCGCACCTTCTAACGTCACGGTTGCATCGGTGCCTTTGCTGCCTTCGGCGCGTTCCGAAATCGCTTGTTTCGCGAGGCACCCTTGTTGGCCAGTGCCAAACAATTCGAACTTGATCTGACTGTCGTACAAGCCATGGGACTTTAACGCTTCAACAATCCCAAGCATCATGGGTTCAGGGCCACAGATGAATGCTGTATCGACAGCTTTGATATCAACCCATGTTTGAAACAACGCGGCGCATTTTTCTTGATCGACACGCCCGCTGAACAGATCAATGTCTTGGCCGGTTTCGAGGACATGGATAATTGTGAGGCGTTGCATGTAGGTGTTCTTAAGCGCCTCTAGTTCTTCACGAAACATGATCGTACCAACCGCGCGGTTGGCGTATATCAGCGTGAATGTGCTTTCTGGTTCGCGGGTCAGGACGGTTTTCAGTATCGAAATAACGGGTGTAACACCTGATCCACCAGCGAAACCAAGATAGTTCTTAGCCTTGTTAGGCTCGATTTCAGTATAGAATTTGCCCATTGGCGGCATTGCATTCAGCGTGTCGCCAACTTGCAATTCGGTGTTGGCAAAAGTTGAAAACGCACCGCCATCAACTCGCTTTATACCGACTTGTATTTTTCCGTCATCAAGGCCTGCGCAGATCGAATAATTGCGACGGAGTTTAGTCCCGTCAAAGTCGCGCTCAAAGGTAAGGTATTGCCCTTGCGCAAACGCAAAATCCTTAGGATTTTCAGGTTCTAATGTCAGGACAACTGCATCGCGTATAGTGCGATGAATGTCTGTGACGAGAAGGGGAAGGAATGTGGCCATAGGTCAAATGCACTTAAAATAATCAAAGGGTTCAAGGCAGTCTGTGCAGCGCCATTGTGCCTTGCAGGGGGTTGATCCGAATTGGCTAATTTTCTCAACCTGTGGGGATTTACATCTGGGACACTGGCTGGGTCCACCTGCCGTTTGTGGCGGTGCGATGCCATATTCTTCAAGCTTTGTTTTGCCCTTTTCAGATAGCCAATCGGTGGTCCATGCAGGTGAAAGTTGACGTTTCAGTGTAACCTGTTTGATCCCGTGATCATTTAAAGCAGTTTCAATATCTAAGTTGATAATGCGCGTTGCGGGGCAACCAGAATAAGTAGGTGTGACTGTTACTTCCAGCGCATCGTTCAGCCAAGCAACGCCGCGAATGATTCCTAAATCGACTAGCGAAATCACGGGAATCTCTGGATCGGGAACGGCATCTAACCACTCCCAAACTTGATTAATAGATGGTTTGGTCATCACCATTTTGCGTCCGGATAAGCACGAGGCAGGAACTGCATTGTTGCAATCATATGGCCCAAATGTTCTGTGTGCCGCGCGCCAGTTTTTCCACCCTTATGTGTGAAGTTATCGGTGGGTATGGAAAGGGTGGCTGTGCGCAGAACGTCATTGGTGAGTTCATCAAACGCAGGACGCAAAGCGGCGACATCAATCAGATCATGTTTGTCAGTCAGGAACATTTCACCAACGTAAGGCCACAACCGATCAAGGCCAGCTTGCATCCGCTTGTGGCTTTCTTCAGTTCCGTTACCAAGAGCGATGACCGTATCGCTTGAACGCTCCAGATGATATGTCACTTCCTTCAGTGACTTCTCTGCAATGGCAGCAATCTCTGAGTTGTCAGATGATTTGAGCGCAGCCAGAACCAATGAATGCCACGCATCAAAAAGGAATTGGCGCATCATTGTGTGGCCAAAGTCGCGGTTTGGTTGTTCGACCAATAATAGATTGCGAAAATCCCAAACGTCACGGCGAAACGCCAAGGCATCTGCGTCGCGTCCCCTGTCTTCACACTCGGCTGCTAAACCCAACCAAAGTTGTGTTTGCCCGATCAGATCAAGTGCGGTATTTGCCAGCGCAATGTCCTCTTCCAATACGGGCGCAATACCACACCATTCAGAAACGCGGTGGCCAAGGACCAGTGAGTTATCACCCATTCGCAGAAGAAATTGTAACGGATCGCTCACATTGCACCCACTTCATCAGGTATGTCGAAAAAGGTCGGGTGGCGGTACACTTTATCATCCGCGGGATCGTATAGAGACCCCTTATCCTCTGGGCTGGATGCTGCAATAGCGCTGGACTCGATCGCCCAGATGCTCACGCCTTCTTTGCGTCGTGTATAAACATCGCGTGCGTTCTTGATTGCCATTTCCGCATCAGGTGCATGTAGGCTGCCAACGTGGCGGTGGGACAAACCGTGCGCGCCGCGAATAAAGATTTCCCAAAGGGGCCAGTCGTTTGTGCTCATGTTATTTACTCCGCAGCTACTGTGTAGCGCCGCCAAGCGCTTTGATCGACGAAGTCCCAACCAAAGGCGTGGTCTGTCGACTCGTATTTTGAAGATATTCCATGCGATCCATCGCCTCAGCCAAGTCAGGTGTGTGGTTATCTTCAACCATCCACATCACGAAATGATGAGATGTCATGGCCTGAAACCATTCTTCTTTACGTTTGTAAAAACGCGCATGAACGGTGTTGAAAACGTATTTGCCAAGTGACGCAACATCTTCCCAAACGGACATGTTTGAGATCATTTCGGTATCACCCGGTACACTGATGTCTGTTGCGTTTCCACTGTCAGACTTCATGCGCCAAACAAAACCGGGGCTGCGTTCAGCCAAGGCATTGATAGTGTCCAGATTATCCATAAATCCAGACATGCGCGGATCATCTAGCGGATAGGCTGCGTAACCAACATTGAGTTCAGCCAGTCTCATTCTGCGGCGACCTTCATTGCTTTCTTTTTGGCCGCGTGCGCCATCATACCATCGCGAACCCACGCGCCATCATCCCAAGCCTTGTTGCGTGCTTCCATCCGCTCAGTCGTTTCTGGACCATTGCCGCGTAGAACGTCAAAGAACTCATCCCAGTCTGGTTGGCTGAAATTGTAACCGCCCTTTTCTTCGTTCCATTTTAGGTTCTCATCGGGAACGGTCAGGCCAAGGTATTCAGCTTGCGGAACAGTTTGATCCACAAACTTTTGGCGCAGCTCATCGTTGGAGTTCATCTTGATCTTCCACGCCATAGATTGTGCGGAATGGACCGAGTTTTCATCCGATGGACCGAACATCATCAATGACGGGCCCCAGAAGCGGTTAAAGGCGTCTTGTGCCATGTGCTTCTGCGCATCGGTTCCTTTGGCCATCGTCATCATGATGTCAAAACCTTGGCGTTGGTGAAATGACTCTTCTTTACAAATCCTTACCATCGCTCGCGCATAAGGGCCGTAGGATGTGCGCTGCAATGGCACTTGGTTCATAATTGCCGCACCATCGACCAGCCAGCCGACAGCGCCCATATCAGCCCATGTTAGGGTCGGGTAATTGAAAATGCTTGAGTATTTCATGCGGCCATCGAGCAACATCTCAGTCAGTTCATCACGGGTCGCGCCGAGCGTTTCAGCAGCGCAATAAAGATACAGACCGTGACCTGCTTCGTCTTGAACTTTGGCCAATAAAATTGCTTTGCGCTCCAAGGTAGGTGCGCGGGTAATCCAATTGCCCTCAGGCAGTTGTCCGACGATTTCAGAGTGGGCGTGTTGACCGATTTGACGGATCAAGTTCTTGCGATAACCTTCAGGCATCCAATCCTTTGGCTCGATCTTATCACCAGCGTTGATACGCTCTTGAAACGCACGCTCTTGCGGCTCCATCTCGTCCAACGATTTGACGCCTGTACCTGTTGATTTCACCATCTGTGCGTACATAGTTCAAACTCTCTCTAGGATCAGGGCAACACCTTGGCCAACGCCGACACACATGGTGCACAGCGCATAACGACCTTGGGTTCGTTGCAGTTGGTAGGCAGCTGTCATGACCAGCCGTGCGCCAGACATGCCCAACGGGTGGCCTATTGCGATAGCGCCGCCTTGGGCATTCACGCGCGGATCATCGTCTGCCACACCAAGTGCGCGCATCGTAGCAAGCCCCTGTGCTGCGAAGGCTTCGTTCAGTTCAATAACGTCCATTTGCTCGATGGTCAGACCTGCGCGGGTCAGTACCTTTTCACAGGCTGGGATCGGACCGATGCCCATAACGCGAGGCGCAACTCCTGCAGCATTCATTGCTACAATGCGGGCCATTGGTTTGAGGTTGTTCTTGCCGGCGGCAATTTCTGATGCGATCAGCAATGCAGCTGCGCCATCGTTCACACCTGATGCGTTGCCAGCGGTCACGGTTAAGTCGGGGCCATTGATGCCGCGCAACTTGGCAAGGCTCTCAACGTTGGTATTTAGGCGTGGGTGTTCGTCCGTGTCGACAATAAAAGGGTTACCTTTAAGCTGTGGAATTGTCACTGGCGCAATCTCATTGGCAAACAAACCAGCCTCATGAGCGGAACCCCATCGTGCCTGTGACCGTGCGGCAAATGCGTCTTGATCTGCGCGGCTAACGCCGTGATCTTCTGCAACGTTGTCTGCAGTCTGCGGCATTGAATCGACGCCATATTCCGCCTTCATTGCTGGGTTAACAAAACGCCAGCCGATCGTAGTGTCGTGCATCGTCTGTGCACGTCCAAAGGCGGTGTCCGCTTTACCCATAACAAGTGGTGCGCGGCTCATGCTTTCAACACCACCCGCGATAACCATATCTAAATCACAAGATTTGATACCGCGTGCAGCCATACCAATCGCATCCATACCTGAGGCACACAAGCGGTTTACGGTAATGCCGGGGACATCAATTGGCAGACCTGCAAGCAATGTAGCCATGCGTGCAACGTTACGGTTGTCTTCGCCAGCTTGGTTTGCACAGCCTAAGATGACGTCATCAATGCTGGCCCAATCCACTTGTGGGTTGCGTGCTATCATTGCCGCAATGGGTGCAGCAGCTAAGTCATCTGTGCGTATGGAGGAAAGTGAGCCGCCATAACGACCGATAGGTGTTCGCTGGGCGTCACAAATAAAAGCGTCCATAAATGTCTCCTAGTTGACTTGAACTTAGGCGGAGGATCGATTCGATGCAATTTAAATGTTACTAATTTTAACAAGGGTCAAAAAATATGTAACATGAGGAATTGTGCTGCAAAGCTTACGTTTATCATTCACTCAGAGCGTGGTCTCTAGGTAGCTGTCCCCGAGCTGGCGATACAGGGTGGCCTTTCCAATGAGGGGTCCAAGGCACTCTGGGACGTTCCTCTTATAGCGAAAGCTGCCGTTGCTAAGGTGAAAAACATAGGGGGTAGTTTTAGGGGCACATCATCACTCATAGTTGTAGATTGTGCGCCTAGGGTGCTCCAGTTCAAGTCAAAAGAGCCTCTCAGGACTGAATATTTTGCTGCCAACCTGACAAAGTGGACCTTTTTATGTGTCACATCTGGGTGACTTTAAGGAATTTACGTAATCCTTGCGTAAATCCAACCCTCCATTTGAAAAAGAAGTCTATTTTTTTGTCGAGGTGTTTTTTAAAAGTACTAATTTCCGTCAGTCAAGCTTATTATGAGAATATTATTTCTCAAAAATAAATAAAATGGTAAATTAATCTTTAAAATTTCTATAATTTGGCCGTTAAGAGAACACTTTAACTTTCAGGGCGTTCTTTTGGCTGTTAGTTAGGGATGGTAGAAATAGACTGAGGATACCAAAATGAAATTATTAACCTACAGTGTTATGGCGTGCTTAATGGTTGCATCGGCGGCAACAGCAGGTGTCCTGAAGCCGCTTATGAGCCCGGCCGAGCTGGCAAATACATTGGATCAGTATAAGCCAATTATTTTAGATATACGAGGGGACGCTTATGACGAGGGTCACATTGTTGGTGCTATTTCAGCACCTTATGGTTTGTTTCGAGGACCAAAAATAAATCCGGGTCAATTGCTCGATGTAAAGACATTGGAGCAACGCTTTGAATCACTGGGGCTTGAACTGGATAGACCAATTGTTGTTGTCTCTGAAGGTGCAAATGATAGTGATTTCGGTGCAGCAGCTCGTGTCTATTGGACGCTTAAATCTTCTGGTTTCACAGATTTGACTATTTTGAATGGTGGCAAGCAGGCTTGGGAAGCTGCGGGATATCCAATTGGTCAAATTAACGTCAAGCCACAAGCAACTGAGCTAAACATCACGTTCACTCAAAAGTGGACTGCGACAACAGAGCAAGTTGTTTCGGTGACAAAGGGTGAAATTGACAGTTTACTGCTAGATGCTCGTCCGGCAAGTTTTTATGCAGGTGAGAAAAGTCATGTTGCAGCCGCACGTCCTGGCACTTTGCCCGGAGCAAAAAATTATTATTATGCTTCCTTTTTTGTTCCAGGTGTCGCAGCAATTTCTTCAGCTATTGATGTCGCAAGTCTAAAGGCCACGTTAGGTATTGAAGACAAGCAGGAAATAGTTTCATTTTGTAATACAGGGCATTGGGCTGCAACAAATTGGTTTGCGTTATCTGAAATCGCGGGAATAGAAAACGTGAAGTTATATCCAGGATCAATGGTCGAATATTCAAATCTTGATTTGCCTATGGAAAATTCACCCGGTGTGCTCAAAAACTTTCTCAATAAAATAAGCGGTAACTGATGGCTTCTGACCATTTAATTACTCGATCAAAATCAACTACGCCATATTTATGGCGTAGTTTTTTGATTCTATTTTTAGCATTCATTGTCTTATTGGCCGCTATTTTTGTTGGTGCTAGGTTTGGGCTGCTTTTGGCAGTTGGTTTGTGTTTCGGCATTGTCTTAGAGGGCTTGGGCTTCGGATTCGCGGGTCCTTGGAGAGCAATGATTTTGAGGCGTGAAGCGTCTGGCGTTTTAGCTCAGCTTCTTGCTATTGGTTTGGCTGCAATTTTAGCTTTACCGTTGATCCATTTTAATGGGGGCGAAATCGTGGGTGCTCGCGGCTCGATAGGGTGGTCAATGGTTTTGGGAGCATTTTGTTTCGGTGTGGCCATGCAAGTGGTTTTGGGGTGCGGATCTGGGACCTTAGTCAATGTGGGGTCTGGCAACCCAATTGCTCTTTTAGCGCTTCCCTTTTTTTCAATAGGTAGTTTCGTGGGAGCCTATCATGTAGCATGGTGGACTGGTTTGGGCGCTCTACCCATTATGGTTTTGGCAGGCTGGTCCGGTTTGCTTATAACTCTGACATTGCTGATAGCAGTGGCGGCTGTTTTCTTCTTCTTTGCTAGATCAGGGGAACGCTTCATTTCTAAGCGTTATTTGTTGGCGGCTATTTTGATAGCAGTTTTTGCAAGTTTGAACCTAATCATAGCTGGGCAGCCATGGGGTGTTGTGTATGGCTTAGGGCTATGGGCCGCTAAAGTGGTGGTATCGTTGGGTGTAGATTTGTCAGGGTCAGTTTTCTTCTCAGCGCCAGTAAATGCAGAACGCTTACAAGAAAGTATTTTGACTGATTATACGTCTCTGACAAATATTGGACTTATTTTGGGAGCATTTTTCGTAGGTTCTTGGAGAGTTGGAGGTTTCAGTCAAAAACTCCCAAGATTGCCGTTACGAGCATGGTTTTCCACGATTATAGCAGGATTCATAATGGGGTACGCGGCCCGATTAGCGCTTGGGTGTAATGTTGGCGCGTATTTTTCAGGAATCTCGACTGGAAGCCTCCATGGCTGGATGTGGTTTTTAGCAGCTTTTTGCGGATCATATTATGGTATCAAGCTGCGTCCAATTTTAGGTTTGGAGGTGCGGTCTTGACCCGAAGATCAGCCGCAAATATGGCAATATTTTTTGTTTTTTGCCTCATACTATTTGACGTATCGACAGCCGAAGTGAATCCCTACAGAGCTCCATCTGTGATTGCACTTGGGTCAGGAGTGGAAAGTGTGGGTGGCTTTTGTGGGGCTCTAACAAATTGATGCCGGAGTTTTTATTGCCGTTCTATTGCTTTGTGACCGGTTAGAAGAAAGATTTAGTTGATGTAAGTATCTAAATTTTTGGGCCAGACCCCTCCAGGGCTGACTATTTTGCTGTCAAACCTAACAAAGCGGTCCTGTGGAAAGATATACCACTGTATTGGCTTGGTTTATTGGAGGTATTAGGGAAATTTTGGCGCCCAGAAGAGGACGTCTAACTCGTAGGATTATCATTCAATTATAGTGGGTTATACTTTGACGCCTTATCGAAAGTGGTCCTGAACGCGGTCGCGATTTAAGCGTCTGGTCAGAATGACTATTTGTGGCTTGCTCCCCCTAACCGGACATTGGTGGTTATTGCAGCGAAGGTCCGCTTCGAGCCCAAACTTCCACGGTGCAGCCCCTTCGGCGATCTCCCGCGTCTGCGCATCGGATATCCCCGCTGAGCAGAGTCCATAGGTGAACTTGTATGGAGGTCATAGTGAGCAGCCCCACTTGAGCGGTCCATATTGAAAGTTAGTGCATGACTGGCCTTTCGTCCATTGGAACGATGGCATCTGGCGCAGGTGGGCGATAGCCCAATGCACTATGGGGTCGTTTAGTGTTGTAGTGGTTCCTCCATCTTTCGATAATAATTTGGGCTTCCCGCAACGAGTAGAAGATTTCGCCGTTCAGCAACTCGTCGCGCATTCGCCCATTGAAGCTTTCGCAATATCCGTTCTCCCAGGGTGATCCCGGCTCGATGTAGGCGGTCTTTGCCCCAACTGCTTTGATCCAATTTCTGACAACCTCAGCAATAAACTCAGTTCCGTTGTCTGACCTGATGAAGGCAGGCACTCCACGCAAGATGAACAGGTCTGTCAGCGCATCGATGACCTCAGTCGAGTTGAGCTTTCGTTTCACCCGGATCGCAAGGCATTCTCGGCTGTGTTCATCCAAGATGTTGAGCGTCCTGAACGCTCTGCCGTCATCAGTACGATGATGCACAAAGTCGTATGACCAGACATGATTGCGATACTCAGGACGTACACGGACACACGAGCCATCGTTCAGCCAGAGCCGCCCCTTCTTTGGTGTTTTAATGGCACTTTAAGCCCGTCGCGTCGCCATAAGCGTTCGACAGGGTTTGACATTTCTGAAGCAAGACAACTTCAATATAGGTAAACTTATCAGTTTCGTTGTACCCGCGAAAAAATGCTAAAGCTTTAGGTACGGCTCTTTTCGAAGGTGTCCCAAGCTTCTTCAAATACTTCGAAATTAAACTCTGCGCTTCGAGCAGGCTCTAAAATCAAAGCCTCTGTCGACAACAGCTTTTCGATTGAGGCCTCTAGCGTTTCGATCACGTCCTTGGGAATTACTAAAGCACCGTGACGGTCGGCGTGGATCAAATCGCCTTCGGTAACTGTCATCCCAAAAATCTCAATTTGAGTTCCAATCTCTTGAACGTGAACAAAGCCGTGGCTTGGACCGATTGACCCTGCAATAACTGGATAACCCGTTGGGACATCCCCTAGATCGCGCATAACACCGTTTGTCAGCGTGCCTGACAGCCCAAATCCTTTGTGCACAGTCGTGTTTATCTCTCCCCAATAGGCACCGATACAATCAGGGAAGTCGGTGTCCTCAACAACGGCCACTGCAGGCATTGGGGCATCGGCCATATGTTTGTAATAAGCCATGCGGCGCGCTTTGATTACTTCAGGGGCTTCGGTTGGTGCATTGACGGCAGCGATCTTAGCCGTGCGGGCATATCCAACAATTGCTGGTTCATCCGGTGCACTGCACAGCATTGTCCCACGAGTAAATGCATCGAAGCCGCGTTTCCCTTGAGCGACTTCGATGGCGTTACAAACTGTAGGCGTGTCCACAGATTGAAGGAGTTTTAGAAGTGATGGTGTCATGATCTGTTATCCCTTCACCAATGCAGCGCCTTCGGAGAGGCTGGTTAGTTTTGCATATGCAATGTCTGGGTCAACGGCACCGAAGCCAGCAAAGGTTCCGAATCCACAATCAGATCCTGCAATAACCCGATCTGAGCCAACGATCCCCGTGAAGCGTTCAATGCGTTGCGCCACCAACTCTGGGTGCTCGACAAAGTTTGTGGTGGTGTCAACAACGCCGGGCACAAGAACTTTGTTGTCAGGAATTTCAGATTTGCGGTCACGGAAAACTGTCCACTCGTGGGCATGGCGTGGATTTGATGTTTCAAACAATAGGTATTGCGCCTTGGTCGACATAAGGGTCGAGAAAACAGTGTCCATCGGGATGTCGCAACAATGCGGTCCCTCGTAGTTGCCCCAACAGATGTGAATGCGCACCTTGTCCTCTGGGACGTTTTCTAAGGCGTGGCTTAGGGCTTCAACATGAGAGGCTGCAACCTTTAGGAACTCTTTGTCAGATAGGTCTTGGAACAGCATGTGGCGCGATAGTGCGAGGTCTGGGCAGTCCAGTTGCAGATCAAGGCCAGAGGCGACAATGGTTTCGTATTCTTCGCGCATCGCGTCTGCGAGAGCTGCTAAATACGCTTCGCGGGTTTTGTAGTGATCATTCTGCAAAAACAATGAAATCACGCCCGGTGATGCCGCGTTCATAAAGCCACGTTTGGCGCCGTGGTTCGCCATTGCCCCCTTCAGATTGTCGATGTCCTTTTGCAATTCACCTTGACCTTTTGACGTTACATCACTGGTGCACATTGGGCGCGCGTATTGGGGTGTTCCACCATCGCTTGCCAGACGTTTTAAAAAGCCTGGGAAAATTTTTAAATCCGCTGGCGCATTGCGCGGGCTGTCACCAGAAAAACCAGTATAGCGGTCCTTAACGTAAGTGGCATACGAGATTTTTGAGGTCTCGCCATCGCTGACAATATGGATACCCGCTTTGACTTGTTTTGCTACAGTTTCATCAACTGCTGATGACATAGCCGCATCAAAAGCGGCTTGGTCAAAAGGTTGTTCGTTTTCGCGTGCGAAGATGAAATCTACAACATCTTGGGTACGGGGCAAGCTGCCAACATGTGAGGTCAGGATTTTGGTCATGGTGCTTCTTTCAAAATAAACATGGGTCCGGTGTTATTTTCCGGTCCAGGTCGGCCCCGCAGGATCGTCGTTAGTAATAACTCGATACAGGCTTGCTTCACCTGTCATTGAGGGCTGTAGCGTGTGAGCAAAACCTGCAGGCAGCAGACACGTATCACCAGGGTTCAATGTTGATGATCCACCATCCCAAGATAACTTCCAGTGGCCACGCATCGGCATCAAAACCACAGAATGGTCAATGGAAATAGAGGCGTCCATCAAAGACCCGCGGGTGATAAATTGGACGTCGAAACCAGGCTTGTCTGGCAAAATAGCGTCGGCACCAATGACTTTTGCTGGCGATTTCCCCGCGAGCCCCATCAGATCAAGGTAACGCGCTACGTGGCGTGGGATCACGTCCAAAGCGGCCGGTTCCGGTATTTTGGCAAGTTCTGCATCACTCAAAACGGGCATAGGGCTCACGCCGTCGGGCAATGTGACCCCTTGTTTGGTGTCATACAGTTTCCCGTTTTCACCTAGGACCAGCCCGTGTTCCGCGGCATCTTGGATCACTTGCGGTGCCCATGTCACGCCGCCACCGGCATCATCACCGCCAAGAACAGCCATGATCATACCGTAATCGGTTCCGATATTTTCAAAGCCACGGAAAATGTCCGTTGGAATGTTGATGATATCGCCTTCTTCCAGCGTAACCTCACCTGCATCACCCCAACGTCCCCAAAAGAAACGCCAGCGCCCTTTAAGGACAAAGAACACTTCGGCAGTGGTGTGACTGTGTAATGAATTGCGACATTTGGGCGGCTGACCTGCTGCCCCGATATTGAAGCCGGGTGTGTCGTTGATGTGAACATGCTGGTCTGCGCTTTCGCTTACACCGCCACCAATGATTGTGAAATTCTCTTTTTGATCACTGCCCGGTGTATGGGCATCGATAAAGGCTGTTTTACACGGGATCAGGTCGCCGTAACGAACGATCCGTTTTTCCATTTCTGCTGGTGTCATGGGTCTACCCTGTCTTCATCGCGATCTGTTTCCAGACCGAAGTTTCGTCAAACAATGTGTATTCGCGGCGGATGCCCCAAGGGCCAAACTCAACATGGCTGATGCCCATAACGTGAACTTCTGCACCAGTAGGTTTGCCAAATGCGCCCCAACCGTCGTGTTTGCCTGTTAGGCTCCAACGAATTGCGGCGCGTGGTGACATCATTGGGTCTTCGCGTCCGATTTGATGGTCGATCGTAAAGGAGGCTGATGGGAAAGCCGCGCGCAGGCCAATCCAAAAGTCATCAACGCCATCGGTGGAAATCGCTTCCTTTCCTCCGGGGTAAAATCCGGTGACTGCACGGTCATACTCTGCAGGAATTACACCCAGATAGGCACCCATAATGCGGTTCAAGATATCCGCGTATTTGGCACCCCAAGCGTTGTCGTTGCCGCGACCGGTATAGGGTCCAACCTGATCTATAGAGGGGTGGAAGGGTTGCACGCAGTTTTCAGGACCACCTTCGCGTTCGATCAGATCAATCGCGTATTCCTTTGGATCCCAGCCAAGTTGGCGCACAACAGCACCTTGGTCACGGATTAGCCATTCGTCATTTATTTGATTGTCGATTGCATGGCAGTCGGCAACAATGCGGTAGCGCAATTTTTTGCCAGTGGCTTTGCCATAGACGCCGTCGCCCAAATGAGTGGCCGTAGATAGAATACGGTGGGAAGACAGCATGCCTTCCTCAGGGGATCCCGACCAAATTACGTCTTCACCAAGCAATCGTCGATCAGGGAATTCCGCAAGCGTTGCCATGGTGGCACCAATCACCTCCTCATTTCCAAACACGATGGAGCCTGGAGACCGCACAGGGATGTCTGGCGCATAGTAGTGATGCAATGTCGCAAGGTTGCGATGCTCCCAAATCTCTTGGGTAATCCCCAAAATATAGTCAGGGAAATCGGTGAACCGATCTGAGAAACCTTTCATGAGGTCCATCCTTCTGGGATTTTGGCAGAGCCACGCACAACAAGTGGACTATCCACTTTGATATGGCGCGGTTCGGACGCAGGGTTGCTAATTTTATCGATCATGAGAGCGACAGTTTCTTGGACCATGACATTGGCGCGTTGGCGTACAGTGGTTAGGTCATAGGCAGCCCATGCTGCAGGTGGGACGTCATCATAACCAACGACGCTGACATCTTCAGGAATAAGTAGGCCAAGTTCACTGCGAATGACATCCATCACCGCAAAAGCCATGTGGTCGGTGGCAACAAAAACGGCATCAGGGCGGGTAGAGGTGTTAAACATTTTACGTGCAGCGTCTTTGGCACCGTCTACAGTAAACCCACCCAATTCATGTGCTGCAAGGGGCAGGCCCGCTTGAGTTAGTCCATCGCGAAAACCCGCTTCACGGTCACGCTGTGTTGATGCGCCTACCCAGCCACCGATGTATCCGATGCGCTGGTGCTGACCGGCGGCAAAGAATGCTGCAACAGATTGTCCACCAGCAAAGTTGTTGGAGGTGACTGCCGAATGGTCAGTTGTATCTTGTGATCTGTTGAACAGGACAACAGGAACACCAGCCGCTGCACAACGGGCGGTCAAATCGCTAGAGATACCAACGCTTGCAGTAATAATCCCATCGATCTGATAATCCAACAATTCGTCGATCACTTGATCCGTTGATTGTGTATCGTTGGATGCCATAAAGACGAGCACGTGATACCCCTCAGCCTGTAAGGAGTTCGATAGTTTCTCAAGTGCGAGAGGATAAAAGTAGTTGTCCAAATATGCGACTATTAGCCCGATGATCCGGCTTTTACCTGTGATCAACGACCGCGCGAGTACGTTTGGGCGATATCCCAGTTCAAGGGCCGCTTGGCGCACCTTAAGTGCAGTTTTTGGGCTGACGGACGCGCCTTTTGTGAATACGCGGCTGACTGCAGACTGACTAACACCTGCACGCTGGGCAACTTGGAACGATGTGATACGATCAGCCAGCGGTCCACCCTCCGTCGACAAGAAGGTGGGTGCCTGTCACCATCGAAGACGCACCAGAGGCTAGGTACAATGCAGCCCCCATAATGTCTTCAACTTCACCGACGCGATCAAGTTTGATCTTATCATTGATCCACGCAGCACGAACTGGATCATCCAAAGTCGCAGTAGTTAAAGGTGTTCGAATAAAGGTTGGGCAGATTGTGTTAATCCTGATCCCCAATTCCCCCCACTCAATCGCCATACTTTTGACCATTCCTTCCAGCGCGTGTTTGGAAGTGCAATAAACTGTGCGATCAACGCCGCCCACGTGGCCCATTTGGGAGGAAATGTGGATGATCGATCCTTTGATACCTGCTGCTTTCATCGCTGTCGCAGCATAGGTCGATAAGAAATATGCAGAGCGCAAATTGACATCCATAACGGCATCAAAATCCTCTGGCAGGGTCTCAAGTGCTGATTTGTGGCGGGCAAGGCCTGCTGAGTTTATGATTATGTCAAAGGGTTTGGCCAATGCTGTTTTCAAAGCGCCCAAATCTGATTGATCCAAAATCAATCCTTCAGCACTCAAACCTTGAGCTGTCATTGCGCCTACTGTTTCGTTCAGGCGATCTGCACCACGTGCAGCACAGACTACCATTGCACCCGCTTCTGCAATTGCCACGGCGCAGGCTTGTCCAATGCCAGATGAAGCACCAGTGACCAAAGCACGTTTGCCATTTAGCGATAGCGACGGTGTTGTCGGCAGCTTCATTTAGGTTCTCCGATGGGGAAATTTAAAGGACCCATATTCCGCGCTTTGTTGAATTCACGCAAGCGCGCAAACACATCAACGCCCAACTGGCGATATACGTCCAGCAAGTCGACAAGAACCCAATTCTCCCGAATCTTATCGCCGTCTAAACGCCAGAAATCCAAGGAACGCATTTCGATCTTCTGACCATTTGGCGCTATGCCCATCCAGCCTGATCCCGTTACAGTTTGCACCATATCGGGCCAGCCAGTGACGGCGACATAATCGCCCTCAGCAAAGAAGTGGAACGTTGTTTCATCGGGAAATTGTCCGCGATCAGGCATGGCGTTGAGGAAGGGGATTTGATGCCAATTGCGAAAGCCTGAAATGCCACGTGCTGTGCCAATGCCAGCAGGCCCGTACCACGACATTTTTGGGTGCCAAAAACGTTCAAGCTCCATGGCCTCAACAGGTTCCACAGGATGGCGCACCAAGACTGTTAGCATGTCTAAGATATGGGTTTGGCAGAACTGCGCGCGATCCGTTTGATCGGTTGCATCTAACAATCCATCTTGGGTGATCGGACCGGGCGTATGCCATTCACGACCCAAACTTGGTGCCATAGGCCATGCACCGGCCTGCATCATCAGTTCAGGAATATCCCAGATCGCCTGAACTTCAACAATTTTCCCGTCCTCGATGCGGTAAAACTCGTGAAACCGCATGTGGGCAAGGTGACCCGTTGGTGGAATATCTAGAAACGGGGCTGCAAAGGTACCAATATAGGAACCACAACATCCGATCCAATTGTTGCACTCAGGAGTTTTGCCACTGACAAGGATCGTATCGCGCCGCTCAAGGTCAGGCATGGCGTTGTACAAGGGCGCGAAACAAGTGTCATAAAACTCCTCTGCTGGAAGATCCCCAAAGGGATGGCACATGTGAACAACCGCGTTTGGTGCCATGAACCTTTGTAATGCCGTTCGCACAGTCACTTCATCAAAATCACGCAATGCCACCAGTAGCGGTTGGATTGATTTTGTATTGCTGCGTGCGGCGTTCATTTAGTCTTTCGCATCCCGATAAGGCGCGCCTGTGCCATATGGGACGTTGATCCCACCATAGCGGCGTACACGAACATTACATTGTTCTGCGTGACCTACAAAACCCTCAAGCATACACAGGCGGCTGCCATATTCGCCCACTAGTGTTGCGGCATCATCGGTGGTGATTTTTTGATAGGAATGCGTCTTTAGGAATTTGCCAACCCAAAGCCCACCAGTGTAACGACCCGCCTTCTTGGTCGGTAAAGTGTGGTTCGTTCCAATAACTTTGTCCCCATTTGAAACATTGGTCCGTGCGCCTAAGAACAGTGCACCGTAGCACGTCATTTTCTCAAGGAACCAATCGTCGCGATCTGTCATGACTTGCACGTGCTCGGAGGCAATATCGTCAGCAACTGCCAACATTTCATCATAGGTGTCGCACAAAATAACTTCGCCGTAGTCTGCCCAGCTGATCGATGCAGTATCCGCAGTTGGTAATATTTTGAGCAAGCGATCGATTTCGCGTAGCGTGTCTTCGGCCAGTTTGCGTGAATTGGTTAGCAGTACGGAGGGGCTATTATAGCCATGCTCGGCTTGGCCTAAAAGATCTGTCGCACACAATTCGCCATCAACGGTGTCGTCAGCGATTACCATCGTTTCTGTCGGACCCGCGAACAGATCAATGCCAACACGCCCAAACAATTGGCGTTTGGCTTCAGCGACAAAGGCGTTGCCTGGCCCGACGAGCATATGAACGGGTTCAATTGTCTCTGTGCCAATAGCCATCGCGCCAACTGCTTGAATCCCGCCCATCACATGAATTTCATGTGCACCGCCAAGATGCATGGCGGCAATCACAGCCGCGTTCGGCTTACCATTGAAGGGAGGGGTGCAGGCAATAATCCGTGGAACGCCAGCAACCGTGGCGGTGGCAACAGACATATGAGCTGATGCAACCATTGGGAACTTGCCACCCGGAACATAACAGCCAACAGATTGAACCGGGATATTTTTATGGCCTAGAATAACGCCTGGCATTGTTTCAACTTCGATATCCAACATGCTGTCACGCTGGGCTTGGGCGAAGTTGCGCACCTGCGCTTGGGCGAATTTGATGTCAGCCAATTCACGATCCGACAAAGATGCAATCAGACCGTCAATTTCTACTTGTGACAGTTTGAAGGATGCAGGCGTATAGTTGTCGAACTTGGCCGAAAGGTCACGCACCGCTGCATCACCGCGCAGCTCAATGTCTTTTAATGTGGCTTCGACAACAGCTTTGGTCTTTGCATCGTCTTCAGCGCGCTCTGCGTCAGGTTTGCCGCGTTTTAGGTATTCTACTGCCATTAGTCTTTCCCTGTTTCTGTCGTGGGGGAGGGCGGTGTTTTCTCACCACGGTCATAAGCTTCCCACCCGTGACCGTTGAAAACATCCACGCCCAATTGCGCAAGAACATGCGGGAAATCGACCATCACCCAGTTATCAGTGATCTTGCCGTTTTCCACTTTCCAAAAATCCATATAGCGAATTTCGATCCGCTTACCTGTGGCTTCGACGCCCATGAACTTGCCCGAATGTAACGCCTCTTGACGTCCAAAGGCCGCGGCCCATTCGCC
>JAOEQC010000019.1:0-20000 GCA_028388995.1 Ascidiaceihabitans sp.
AGGCCGATCCCGATCACTGCACATGGTCCACGTTTCACGAAAAGTCCGTAGCACCATGGATGGACCGCGACATTATTCGCGAACCTGCGGGCTACCCGGACCACCAACGCACCGCCCTAATCTGGCGGCAAACCTATATCGACTTGCAAGAGGTCTGGTATGCAATCCGCCACCTTGCAATCGGGGGCAAAATCACCGGCGACGCTGCCATGACGGCCCGCGCCAAGGAATGGCTGCTCGAAACTGCAAGCTGGGACCCGATGGGAGTCACATCACGCGCCTATACCGACGAATGGGCGTACCGCGTGTGCAATGCGCTGGCGTGGGGTTATGACTGGCTGCATAATGAACTGTCCGAGGACGAGCGCACAACCGTTCGTGCCGCATTGCTCGAACGGACCCGCGACATCGCCGAACACGCGATCCTTAACGCCAAAATCCATTTGTTTCCCTATGACAGCCACGCCGTGCGCTCGGTGTCTTTGGTGATTGTGCCCGCGTGCATTGCGCTGCTGGGCGATGACGAAGATGACGACGCCCGCGAATGGCTGAACTACTCCATTGAATTCCTATCCACCGTCTATTCCCCTTGGGGCGACAGCGACGGCGGTTGGGCCGAGGGGACCCATTATTGGATGATGGGTATCGCCTATTTAATCGATTCTGCGAACCGGTTGAAATCCTACATGGGGCTGGATCTTTATAAACGGCCGTTCTTCCAAAACACCGGTGATTTTCCGTTGTATTGCAAGGCCCCAAACACGCGCCGTGCGACGATGGGCGACGACAGCACAATGGGCGATTTGCCTTGCGTAAAAACCGGCCTAAACCTGCGCCAATTCGCAGGGGCAACGGGCAACGGCGCATATCAGTGGTATTGCGACGAAAACCTCCGCACCAACCCAGGCACCGAAATGGCGTTTTACAACTGGGGTTGGTGGGACACGCATTTCGACGAGCTTGTGTTCCAAACTGATTTCCCCGTGGTACCCGCAACCCCACCTGAAAGCGGTCTGCGTCATTTCAAAGGCATCGGTTGGGTCGGCGTGCAGCACGCGATGGACAACCCCGACAGCCACGTGCATTTCGTGTTCAAGTCGTCACAGTTCGGATCAATCAGCCACAGCCACGGCGATCAAAACTCGTTCTGCATGTCCGCCTTTGGTGAGGACATGGCAATCCAGTCAGGGCATTACGTCGCGTTCAACTCGTCCATGCACCGCACATGGCGCCGTCAGACGCGATCCAAAAATGCGATCCTGATCAATGGCAAAGGGCAATATGCGGAAAAGGATAAGTCCAAGGCGATGGCTGCGTCTGGCCGCATACTTGCGGCGGAAACCCACGAAGATCACTACCTGATCCGCGGGGATGCGACGGGCGCATACCAAAGCCTGTCGCCCGAGGTCACCCGCGCCGAGCGCGAGATTTACTTTGTGCGCAATTCCTATTTCGTGGTCATCGATAAGGTCGACGCCGAAAACCCCGTTACCATTGACTGGCTGCTGCACGCCAATAACCCCTATGATCTGGGCAAATCATCGTTCCGCAACACCGGCGATAAGGCAGGCTTCTACGGCCAAGTCGTCTGGTCAGAGGCTGGTAAACCGCTGATCAGCCAAGACACTGGCTTCGCAGATGTAGACCCCGCCGATTACGAAGGTTTGCCCGTCAGCACGGTGCTGAAGGCGCATTATCCGGCGGCCACGCGCCACCGAATTGCTACGCTTTTAGTGCCCTATAAACTGGACGCGCCTAAGCGGATCTTCAACTTCATGGATGATCAAGGCTATGACGCTGATCTGTATTTCACCGACCCCGAAGAACACACCTTCCGCGTCGTGATGAAGAAACTCGCCAATAGCTAAGGACCCAAAATGACAGTGAGAAACCACTTCCCCGGACAAGCCGGCAAACTGGAAACAGTGGCCGATGGTCTGTCACGCAAAATAGGCGCGCATAACGACAATCTGATGATCGTCGAAGTTCATTTCGACGCGGGCACCACCGCGCCGCTGCATCACCATATACACGAACAAATCACCTATGTGATGTCCGGCAAATTTGAATTCACCGTAGGCGATGACACCTACGTCGTGTGCGCTGGTGATTCACTTTATAAACAACCCAACATCAAACATGGCGCGACCTGCCTTGAGGCCGGCACGCTTTTGGATGTCTTTACGCCGCACCGCGAAGACTTCTTGTGATCCCATTTAACAGAACGGAGTATTTATAATGACTAAACCAGTGATCGGCTTTATCGGACTTGGCCTTATGGGCAGCAATATGGTCGAAAACCTGCAGATACGCGGGTATGAAATGGTCGTGATGGCCCGGAAACAAGACGCGCTAGATGCAGTCATGGCGCGCGGCAATGCGCGGATTGCGACCACTCCCAAAGAAATGGCCGAGGCTTGCGATATCGTCATGTTGTGCGTGACCACATCCGAAGTTGTTGAAAGCTTGATCTACGGCGACGACGGCATTTTAGCAGGCATCAAAGAGGGCGCAACTGTGATCGACTTCGGCACATCAGTCCCCGCATCGACGCGCAAAATCGGCACCGATTTGGCTACCAAGGGCGCAGGCATGATCGACGCCCCACTAGGCCGTACACCCGCACACGCCAAGGACGGGTTGCTCAACATCATGGCGGCTGGCGACCAAGCCACCTATGATAAGGTAAAACCGGTTCTTGACGACCAAGGCGAAAACGTATTCCACCTTGGGGCCTTGGGCGCGGGTCATGTGACCAAATTGATAAACAATTTCATGGGCATGACAACCGTCACCGCGATGAGCCAAGCCTTTGCCGTGGCAGACCGTGCGGGCGTTGACCGTGCGCAGCTGTTCGACATTATGTCGGCTGGCCCGTCCAATTCACCCTTCATGGGGTTTGCCAAGAAATACGCGGTTGATAACGTCAGCGACCTTGGGTTCTCGCTGAATAACGCGAACAAGGACTTGGGCTATTTTCTGAAGATGGTCGAAGACATGGGCACCCGCGCCGAGATCGCAGAAGGCACGTCCAACAACCTTCAGGCTGCGGTGGATGCGGGGATGGGCGACGGAAATGTCCCCGAAATTTTCGACTACTTTATGAAGCTCAACAACTAAGGG
This sequence comes from Ascidiaceihabitans sp., assembly GCA_028388995.1. Classification (GTDB taxonomy): domain Bacteria; phylum Pseudomonadota; class Alphaproteobacteria; order Rhodobacterales; family Rhodobacteraceae; genus Ascidiaceihabitans. The sequence goes on from JAOEQC010000019.1 coordinate 3,124, forward strand.
ATTATCTATGAAACTTGTAGGGAAAACAGCCATAGTCACAGGTGGCGGTCGCGATATCGGTGCTGCAGCAGCCAAGAAGCTTGCCGCCGAAGGAGCGAACGTCGCGCTCAGCTATTTTGAAAGTTCCAAGGGTGCAGAAGCCGTTGTCGCCGACATCACCGCGGCTGGTGGCAAAGCGATTGCCGTGCAGGCCGACCTGAATGTGCAAGAGGGAGTTGATAAACTGGTCAGCGCCACAATTGACAACTTTGGCGGCGTCGATGTTTTGGTGAACAATGCCGGTGGTCTGGTCGCACGCAAAACGATGGCCGAAATGGATCTCGCTCATTGGAACACGGTCATGACCCTGAACCTGACAAGCACGTTCATGATGACCAAAGCCTGCCTTGAGCACATGTCCAAAGGCGTGATTGTGAACCTTGCGTCCCAAGCGGGCCGCGATGGTGGCGGGCCAGGGTCGGTGGCCTATGCCACGTCGAAAGGAGCTGTGATGACAATGACCCGCGGGCTTGCCAAAGAGGTCGGACCAGACGTGCGGGTCAACGCGCTTTGCCCCGGTATGATCGACACGGATTTCCACAACATCCACACGCCTGATGCAGGCCGTCGTGGGTTCGAGGCCAACGCGCCTATGAGACGCCAAGGTCACGTGGACGATGCAGCGAACCTGATCGTGTTCCTTGCGAGCGACGACAGCGCGTTCGTAACGGGCACGAATATCGATCTTAACGGCGGCATTTTGTTTTCTTAGAAAGGTCACGTGATGCGCATTTTGGCGATTGGCGAATGCATGGCCGAACTGGCCCCGACGGATACCGACGGTGATCTGCGGTTGGGGTTCGCTGGCGATACATTCAACACAGCATGGTATCTGGCGCGCTGTGCGCCGGACGCTCATGTGTCTTATCTGACGGTTCTAGGCGACGATGCAATATCGCAAAAGATGGCTGCGTTCATGCGCGACAGCGGCATTGATGACCGGTTCGTGCAAGTGGCAAAAGGACGGACTGTCGGTCTCTATATGATCACTTTAAATGAAGGTGAACGCAGCTTTTCGTACTGGCGTGGGCAATCTGCGGCCAAGGCACTGGCAAATGATCCTGCTGCTCTAGATGCAGCCATGAATGCGTCTGATCTGATCTATTTTTCAGGCATCACATTGGCAATTCTGCCCGCGAAGGGGCGCGAGACGCTGCTGACTGCTGCGCGAAAGGCCCGTGCTGCGGGAAAAACCATTGCCTTTGACCCCAACTTGCGACCACGATTGTGGGTGTCTGATACGGAGATGACAGAAACCATCATGCAGGCCGCAACAGTCAGCGATATAGTTTTGCCATCTTTTGAAGATGAAGCTGATTGGTTCGGCGATGCTAACCCCAAAGCCACAGCAGACCGCTACTTAAACGCCGGTGCGGTCACCGTGATCGTTAAGAACGGAGCTGATCCAGTACTTTATGTCGAAGGGAGCAATTACGCCGAAGTACCCGTGACACCAGTACAAACACTCATCGACACAACCGCGGCAGGCGACGGGTTTAACGCGGGCGTTTTTGCACGTCACGCGGCGGGGGATACGTTGGCCAAAGGCATTGCTTACGCCTGCGCTCTGTCGCGCAAAGTCGTGCAAAGCCGCGGGGCCTTGGTCGCGTTTGATCCAGGAAGCATCCGCTAATGCCTAACCCTGCGCCTTCAGAAGCAATAGACCTTGCCCCCGATACTCTGGTGTTGCTAAGCAAAGCGAGCACGGCAAGCGTTGCAACGCTGTTGTTCAAACGCGGGTATCACAACGCCTATGTGCAGGGTGCCTTGCCTCTGAACATGGACGCCGGCACCATGGTTGGCCCTGCCTACACTCTACGATACATCCCAACACGGCCGGACACGGATCCGCTGGATGCATTCCGCGAACCAGATCATCCACAACGCGTCGCCATCGAAGAATGTCCCGAGGGCTCGGTTTTGGTAATGGATTGCAGGCAAGATGCGTCCGCTGCTTCTGCGGGGTCTATACTGTTGACCCGCTGCCAGATCCGAGGCGTTGCAGGTGTTGTCAGCGACGGCGGCATTCGAGATGCGCGCGGAGCTGCCGCTTTGGACATGCCTGTCTTTGCGGCTAAACCTTCTGCCCCGACAAACCTGACCAAGCACCATGCAGTAGATATAGGACTTCCAATCGCATGCGGAGGCGTGGCAGTCTATCCTGACGACATCGTGATGGGCGACGGGGATGGTGTCATGATCATTCCACGTCATCTGGCTAATGAAATTGCCTTTGAAACCGTTGAAATGGAATTATTCGAGACATTCGTTCTCGAACAAGTCACCCGCGGCACGTCAATCCGTGGGCTTTATCCACCAACTGATCCTGCAACATTAGATAACTACACCATCTGGAAAGCACATAAAAAGGACAACATCTGATGCGCGAAACTTGGCGGTGGTTTGGTGAATTTGATCCGATAGCTTTGGAAGAGGTCGCACAGACCGGCGCTGCTGGGATCGTCAGCGCATTACACGCCATTCCCTATGGGGATATATGGCCAAAAAATCTCATCGCAGCGCGCAAGTCCGAGATTGAGGCCGCCGGCTTCACATGGGACGTCGTTGAAAGCTTGCCCGTGCATGAAGACATCAAACGCGGCACTGGTGATTTGCAAACGCTTTTCACTAACTACCGCACATCTCTTGCAAACTTGGCTGCCGAAGGTGTCAAAACGGTTTGCTACAACTTTATGCCAATTCTTGATTGGACACGCACTGATCTTACTGCCCCTGTGGCACGCGGCGGCACTTGCTTACAGTTCTCAGCAGCCAAGATGGCTGCTTTTGAAATTCACATGTTAGGTAGAAAATCTGCACGCGACGATTACCATCCTGAAGCTGTCGCAGCAGGAAGCATCTGGTTTCAAAAGAGCTCACAGGAAGACCGACAGGATCTATTGCAAACAGTAATGGCGGGACTACCAGGTGCCGTCGATCGTTATGACATTGATGGACTGAAGCAGGTTTTAGAACGCTACGCTGGCCTTACTCATAATGACTTACGTGCCAATCTCAAACGGTTCTTAAACGAAGTTATTCCGACTGCAACCAAACTGGGTATCAACCTGTGCATCCACCCAGATGATCCACCGCGGAACATCCTTGGATTACCACGGATCGTATCGACCGCTGATGATATTGCATGGATCATGAACGCCGCTGATACGCGTGCAAACGGGTTAACCTTGTGCACCGGGTCACTGGGATCGCATCCCGACAACGATATACCCGCGATTGTGCAAACCTTTGGACCTCGTATCCACTTTGTACATTTGCGGAATGTCCTTAAACAGCCCGATGGAACGTTTACAGAAAGTGCTCACCTGGAAGGTGACGTAGACTTGGTTGCTGTGATCGATGAATTGCTCAAAGTTGAAGCAAGCCATGATGTTGACCTGCCCTTTCGCGCAGATCATGGGCATGCATTATTGTCCGATAGCCTTGGTAAATTCCAGCCAGGTTATACACTCATTGGGCGTTTACGAGGGTTGTCAGAACTGCGCGGCATTATCGCAGCTCTGACTTGACCCAAGCAATCAGTTCCAAAGCAAATTCGGCAGAGTCATTTAAATCGCAGGAATGAATGTGATCATCATCAAAGCCACAAAGATCGCCAGATAGAACGGCCAGATCGTATGTATTGCTGTTTCCATTGGTAATTGCCCACAGCACACCCAACAAATAAACAAGTTCCCACTGGCGGCGTACAAATGAACCTCCCCCCTTTGAAGTGGTCCGCCCCTATAGTTATAAAAACGGAGGACCAGGGATATGGAAGTTGTAAGGCGCGGTTATTTCGAACCTTGTTTTGCAAACATATCAAAGATTTTAGGCACATTGCCGTTGCCCAAACCTATGTCGATAGCAGCTTGCATGCTCGCAGAAGTGCCTATAGCGATCTCAGAACTCGTGCCGAGGTCTTCTGGCATTTGAAGAAAGTAATTCACGTCCGTGCTACCATTGTTGATATAAAGCCAAGGTTGCTCACTCCATCCAGGACATAGTTTTTGCAGAACTATATGAAGGGAGAATTGGACGGACCCGCTGACATAATATCAAACAGCTGTTGGCCATCAACGGCCTTTTTTTTTGCACAACGGCGAATACTTGGCTCATGGTGCAAGCTGTGGTCATGCCCATGAAATTATTAATCAGCTTTGTTGTCTGACCCGCATCCAGTGCGCCGAGGTCGAAAAAATTTTTGCCTTGAACATCAAGGACTGGTTTAACCGTTTCAAAGGTTTCGATCTCGCCAACGGCCATGGTGTTAAGCCGGGCGCCCTTGGCGTGTGTAGGCGTGCAACCCAATGGGGCATCGATCATTTCCGCGCTCTTGGTTGCTAAATCAGCGCCGACTTTCTGCGTCAAGGCAGGAATGGATGTGCCGTAGTCGATGACAACCGCGCCCTCGTGGAACCCTGCTAGAATACCGTCGTCGCCGTAGATAAGGCTTTCAACAACCTCGGATGTCGTTACACAAAGCGTGACAATGTCGATTGCTTGGGCCAGTACCTTGGGCGTGGCGACATGCGTTGCACCTCGCGCAGTGGTTTCGGCTATCGTTTCTTGGTTGCGACCTAAAAAAACGAGATCAAAGCCGTTTTTGCAAACATTCAGCCATATTGCGGCCCATCAGGCCAAGGCCGATGAAGCCGATCGTGGGGTTCATGAAGTGCGACTCTTATGAATTATTCTGAGTGTTGTTAAATGCTTCGAGCCCCGCTTGGGCCACGCCGTGATCTTGTGCTGGCGAACCTGAACTGACGCCGATTGCGCCAACTACATCTGTCCCAGCGTGAACAGGAAGACCGCCAGCGACAGCCACCATGCGCCCGCCTAAGGTCGAGGCGATCCCATGTGCTGGCATGCCGGGCTGATTAACCTTGCCAAGTGCCTGCGTGCTTTTCTGGATACCGCTTGCCGTGAAGCCTTTGTCGATGGCGAGATCAATGCTGGTTATTTTGCCACCATCCATCCGCTCGAATGCGATAAGATTCCCGCTTTCGTCGGTCACGGCGATGCACATTGGCACATCGATTTCTTGGGCCATACCGCGCGCACCTGCGATCAGCACAGCAGCGTCTTCGATGCCTAAGCGTTTTATGTTTAGCATTATCCAACCTCTCGTTTCTTATTTTCCAATGATCAGATTTGGCAATGTCAGGGAGATTGCTGGAACGAAAGTGATCAGCATCAGCGCGGCTAAGATTGCTAGGTAGAAGGGCCAGATCGTTTTGATGGCTTTCTCCATCGGCAGCTTACCGACTACACATCCCGCAAAGAGGCAGGTGCCAACTGGCGGTGTACACAGGCCTAGGCCAAGGTTCACAAGCAAGATGATACCAAACTGAACTGGATCAATTCCCAAAGCGTTCATCACTGGTAAGAAGATTGGCGTACAGATCAAGATCAATGCCGCCATGTCCATGATCATCCCCAAAACCAATAGCATCAAGTTGATCATCAACAAGATTAGTATCACGTTGTCAGAGATGCCAAGCAGCAAATCAACGGTTTTGGTGGGAACGCGATAGAACGTCAGCATGTAGGCAAACGCGCCCGCACAGGCGATCAGGACCAATACCATAGACGTTGTACGCACCGACGATACGACCGTCGTTTTGAAGTTACCCCACGTCAATGTGCGGTACACGATCAGGGTAACAAGAAAGGCATAAATTGCTCCAATCGCACCAGATTCAGTTGCGGTGAAGATACCGCTCAAAACACCACCAACAATGATCACTGCCGTGAACAATCCGGGAATAGCACCTGCAAAAGCATAGCCCAAAGCGGCAAACCCCGGGAATTTCTCGGCTTTGTAGCCGCGTTTTATGGCAACAAGATATGCAGCAAGGGCCAAACACACACACATCAAAATTCCAGGGACAACACCCGCTAGGAACAGCTTTGAGATCGATACGCCTCCGCCAGCAGCCAATGCAAAGATGATCATGTTATGGCTTGGCGGGATGATGATACCCGCAATCGAAGATGTGACAGTGACGTTCACGGCATAATCCGCATCATAGCCTTTTTCTTTCATGGCGGGGATCAGGATTGAACCCAATGCCGAAATATCTGCAATAGCTGAGCCAGAAATACCGCCAAACAACATGGATGAGAAGACGTTCACGATCCCCAATCCACCACGCACCGCGCCAACAGCCGCTTGCGCAAACCGCACTAGCCTTGCGGCGATGCCACCGTGGAACATCAAGTCACCCGCAAAGATGAAAAAAGGAATTGCAAGGTAGGCCTGAAGGCTAATGCCCGCAACTATCCTCTGGAAGCTAATCATCATTGGCAAACCTTCAAACCAGAAGGCTGCAACCGCAGAAATACCAAGCGCGAAGGCAACAGGTGCGCCAATCATCACGCAAAGGGCGAACACGCCCAAAAGTATAAAAAGTCCCATGATTAACTTTCGTCAATGTTATCTTGGCGTTCATCCCAGCCTGTCAGCAGGCGGATCAGATGGCCAATTGAGAATAAGAACAATAGCGCACCGCAAATTGTCAGCGGCAATGATCTAAAACCTTCTGACACTTGGATCAGCGGGATCAATGTGTTCCATTTGAATAAAGTAAGTTGGATACCATACCAGAACATCATGCCACCAAAGCCGATCATCAGCAGATCGGTTATGAGCACAAAAAAGTTCCGAATGGGGCTTGGAACCGCGTTGCGAAACACAACAACGGATAGATGTGAATGTTGATGCACACCAACCGCAGCGCCCAAGAACGTGATAACCATCACCAATAGCAACGAGACCTGCTCGACCCATGTCGGCGTATCGTTGAGAACATAGCGCCCATACACTAGCCACACATAAAACACCGTCATAGACACCAATGATACCGACGCTAAAAAAATGCAAATACGCACGGTGATATCAAAAAAAATGTCTATTTTCGTGATAAATGTAGGCTGGGTCTTGTTGTCAGGCAAAGTCGTCCCTCCGGTAAAAAAAGCGCCCCATTGCGAGGTATGGGGCGCTCTCAATATTTTTGAGTTAAAGCTTACTCAGTTGCTTGAGCCATCGCTACGAGTGCTTTCATGTCTGGGTTGGCCGCCAGATAGTCAGCATAGACAGAGTCCATTGCGGACTGAAAAGGACCCTTGTCAGCGATTTCGTTAACTTTGATACCTGCAGCTTCAACGTCCACACGCGCCTTCTCAGAGTCTACTGCCCAAAGCTCGCGCTGGAACAAAGCAGCGTCCTCAGCTGCGCTACGTACCGCTGCCTGCATCTCTGCAGACAATGCGTTGAACTTAGTGGTGTTCACACAAATGCACTCAGGAATGATAAGGTGCTCAGATAGAGAGTAGTGTGTTGTCACTTCGTAGTGGCCAACGTTTTTGAAGGATGGGAAGTTGTTTTCCGCACCGTCAACAACACCAGTCTTAAGCGCTTGTTGTACTTCAGAGAACGCCATTGGGGAAGGGTTGCCGCCCATTGCAGAAATCATTGACGTATAAAGGTTGTTGTTCATGACGCGAATCTTCAGGCCCTCAACATCCGCTGGAGTTTCGATCTTCTTTTGGCTGTAGAAAGACCGTGCACCAGCATCGAACCATGCCAATGGCAGAACGCCTGCTTCACCCATCGCTGCTGCAACAGTTTGGCCGGCTTCGCCTTCAAGTACGCGGAACATGTGTGGTACGCTTTTGAAGATGAAAGGAAGCGACACAAGATTTGCTTCTTTTACCATTGGGCCGATTGGACCAAGGTTGAAGTTACCTACTTCGATCGCGCCGATGCGAACTTGCTCAAGCGCGTCTGGTTGTGAGCCAAGAACTCCACCGTGGAATACGTCAAGAGTGATCTCACCGCCAGTTGCAGCGTCAATCAACTCCGCGAACTTGTCCATAGCACCTGTGTTTGGGTGACCATCGTTGTGGATGTTCCAAGCGCGCCAGCTGTCAGCAGATGCTGAAGATGCAATAAGGGCGACGGCAGTTGCGGCCGCAAAAATCGTTTTCGTAAAAGTCATGGGTTCTCCTCCCGGTTTCATGTGCAGCATGTGGTGCTTACATTATCAAAGAAATGATAAGCGCCACAAAAATCCCAAATTTCTCCCGAAGTTGGAATTACTGATGTGTAGTTATGATGACTAGTATCCTAGTATTGTCAACAGCCTCCTCCAAAAATATTTCCCTGCTGGGCTTGACATTTTCCACGGCAACGCCCCTGTTAACGCAGAATAGTTAGGGGTTTTGGGGCGGTCAAAATTGATGTTTATATTATATTATTCCAATAACTTGGTAATAATTTAACGCGCTCGAAATTGAACTCAAATCACAGGATTGACGTGGAGACACTTGGAAGACGTTAAAACCCTCAGAGTATTTCCAATAGGGATAAATACACAAATTAATACTCAATTTAGATGAAGGACATAGTATGACCGATACTAAACCCCGCGTCGGCGCATTTATTTCGCCAATTACGCTCCCACTGCTTGGAAGCGATTCCAATGCTGTGATTGGTGGCGAAAATGAAAGGTGGACGATGTTTTTTGTTTATCGCGGCCGCCACTGCCCGCGCTGCAAGCGTTTCCTAAATAAGCTGAATGTAGTCTTGCCCGATTGGACCAAGCACATGAACGTCATCGTTGCATCAGCAGATACCGCGGATAAGGCATCGGCTGACCAAGCGGAATTTGGATGGAACTTCGATCTGTGCTATGCTCTTGAGGAAAGCCAAATGCGCAGCCTCGGACTATATGTCTCTTCACCTCTCTCGGAAGCCGAAACGACGAATAATTTTTCCGAGCCTGGCGCTTTTGCAATTCGTCCAGATGGATCGCTAATGCTTGTAGATATTTCAAACGGCCCCGCCGCGCGACCTGACCTTGAAGAGTTATTAGATGGAATGATCTTTAACATCGAAAATGACCGGCCAGTCCGCGGTACAGCATAGGTTGATCCAACACTTTTGAGCTTTAAACACATGCTGCCACCCAAGCTGGTGGCAGCCAACTCTACTTCAAAATTAATGGCGTCCAAACAGTGCCTACTATCACTGTCTATAAATGCTCGAGGTTGAAAATAGACTGAACACGGATGCGTAGGCCACTAATTTTGCGTAATGTTTATCAGCCATGGACGGGGGCGGAGTGCAACCACCGGGTTGCCTACTTAGCTTAACATACTTTTTTCAACTTAAAACGAACAGATCATTCGAGTGTTACTTTTGATCATAAAACCCAAGTGGATTTCAGCAGCCTTACTGGAAACCGTCGTCTATCAGTAAGTGATCCCACCGGACCAGACATTTATTAGACAAAACATTTAAACTTGGGGGGTAATAATACATAGAATGCAACATTTTTCGATGATATCAAAAATATTCATAAGAGTAATTGACCACAATCTTGGAGTGATCGGATCCCAGAAAGCAAAATACCCGCCGTATTACTGACGCATAGGTTGGATTGAAAGTGTGTAGTATAAACCGAGGCACAGAAAGGGCACATTGCAAGCGTTCTTTTCATAACTGACCAGAGTCTGCCCCGCCGATGACGAACGGTGTACCCTTAGTGATCAAACTGAAGTTGCACTGTCCGTACGAACACGGCTTCTAGCTAAAATGAGTTCTTTCAAGATGGAGATGTCGTCTCTGTAAAATAAGCTCATGTGCGCACCAACTGACGCACCGCAACCATCGCCCCAACTTCGAGCAAGATTTCATAGGCCTCAATGACAGCATCGCGAAATACCACATTTTCCACCAGTGGCTTTGGAAACAACTCAGGAAGCGACAAGATTGCATCGACTTTGCCAGAAGCATGCTTAGCGTTGTCACTGGCCGCCTTGAGTTCTGCCGCCAATGGGTCGCGTACGTCTATTTCCTGCCCGTTTTCGTCTACCCCACCTATATAAAATATCCAGGCTGCCACGGCGAGGTACAGGCCTGGCGAAACGCGATCTATAGCGAGATTATCCAAAATCGTTCCCAAAATGCGTTGCGGCAATTTCTGACTGCCATCCATCGCAATCTGCCATGTGCGGTGTCGGATTGATGTATCTTGGTAACGCTCCATCAGCTTTGCACTGTATGTGAACAAATTCTCGCCTTCTGGCTGTGGCACAGTGGGGATGATTTCGTCAGTCCATAGCATCTCGCAAAATAATGTGAAATCTGGATCCGAAACTGTTTCAGAAATGGTTTCGAACCCGGCGAGATACCCAAGATACGCTAATGCCGAATGTGTCCCATTCAAACAGCGTAGCTTCTTCAATTCGTGGGCATCAACCTCGGTCACAAACTGCGCACCAGCTAGTTCCCATAAGGGACGACCATTACAAAAATCATCTTCGATTACCCACTGGCGAAATTGCTCATGAAAGACACAGCCAAGGTCAAGAGTCCCTGTAATCAGTGATAACGCGTTGATATCCTCAGCTGTCGTGGCAGGTGTAATTCGGTCGACCATCGACGATGGGAAAGACACCTGTGCTTCGATCCAGTTGGCCAATTCTCTATCTAAGTTCTGGGCAAATTCCACCACTATTCCACGGACCAAAGCTCCATTGGATGGTAGATTATCACAAGACAAAACCGTAAATGGCTTGTCCCCTGCCATACGTCGTTTAGCTAATGCTGCAACGATAAAGCCAATCGCGGAAACAGGCTGTAACCAGTTATTTAAATCATGAATAATATCAGGGTGCTTCAGATTTAGCTTACCGTCAGAAGGACGGTGGCAATACCCCTTCTCCGTGATTGTAAGAGATACGACCTTTACAGCAGGCTCCGCCATTTCTGCAACAACTGCCCCAGGATCATCCGGTGCAACAAGTGTTCGAACAATGGAGCTAATCAACTTTGGCTGAAGCCCTTCTTTAGAAAATGTCACCGAATGATAAATACCATCCTGTGGATTCAGTTGGTTGGCAGCCGTCGGGCTACGCAAACTCACTGCAAGGATACCCCATCCTTCGTCGTTAACCGTGTTTACCTCGTCAGTATAAACCGCACCAAAAGCACGGAAAAACGCACCTGGCCCAAGATGCACTATCCTAACTTCAGGCGCTGGCGTTATTCTGTGCAAACGAGATCTATCTGGCAATTCAGACTCCGAGGCCATTCGAGATCGCTCCTGTAACATAGTCAAAAACTCTAACGAATAAAAACGGTGCCACACCAGTGATATTTTCTAATTCACCCAAGTGATCTGCAAAAATATGCCCTAAATTTTCATCTCTCCACATGATATTCCTCGCCTATATCAGTCGTTATTTTATCAAAACATAACTGAGAGAGACCACATTTACGTCATTTTTGTGGGCAGACTTTTCATCCTCAAGCAATTTTTCAGTTCCAAAAATATTTGTCGTGTTATGGTCGATAGCATATCGGGTTTGTAAGTATATTAGTAGGTTTCTTTCAGCTCAAAGTTTATAAGCGGATTTAGCCAGGCCATAAGCAAGGTCTTGCGCCACTTCAAACGCATCTGTTTCACGCAGGCGCCCAGTTGTGACGAGTATGGATAAGTAAGCGCTGTCGGACCGGCGAGACACATCATGACGGGCCGGAATGGAACAGAACGCACGGGTATCATCATTAAATCCAACGGTATTATAAAAACCCGCTGTTTCAGTGGTCATTTCACGGAAACGTTTGATCCCTTCATAAGAATCATGAAACCACCAAGGAGGCCCAAGCTTCAGCGCAGGATAAGCACCTGCGAGTGGCGCGATTTCACGAGCGTAGACCGTTTCGTCAAGAGTGAACAAAATGATCGTCAGATTAGGTTCCATTCCGACCACATCCAAAAGCGGTTTTAATGCAGTGACGTAATCCGTACTCCCTGGAATATCAAATCCCTTATCACGGCCAAACTGTGCAAAGGTTTTAACGGAATGGTTTCGCCGCGATCCCGCATGAATCTGCAATGTCAGCCCATCCTCAAGGCTCATCTTTGCCATCTCGGTCAACATCTGGCCTCGGAAGGTTTCAGCGTCTTGCGCAGTATGCTCGCCCGAAAGTATCCGTGTATACAACAATTCCGCCTCTGACCTTGTCAGATTTGAGGTCGCTGCACTTGGGTGTCCATGGTCAGACGCTGTCGCACCATGGAATTTAAAAAACTCCCGACGCGATCGATGTGCAGCGAGATACCCATCCCAAGTCTGGACGTTTTCGCCTGTGATTGAACCAAATGCCCTAACATTCTCAATAAAGCCCTCAAAATCAGGATCAACGACAGCATCGGGACGATAGGTGGTGATCACCCTCCCCTCCCATCCACTCTCCTTTATTTTTTGATGCCAACGCAAATCATCCAAGGCACTTTCGGTAGTGGCAAGAACTTCAATATTGAAACTCTCGAACAATGCTCTCGGCCGAAATGCCTCTGTGGCTAGCTTACCTTCAATGTGATCATATAGCTCCCATGCATTCGCTGCGCTCATCACCTGATCAATACCAAAGACATGTTCAAGTGAGTGATCCAACCACATCCCGGAGGGCGTGCCGCGGAAAAGTGGATAAGCTTTAGCAAAGTGGTGCCAAATTTTTCGAGGGTCAGCTTCAACCGGTTCACCATTCTCACGGCATACGCCAAGATCGGCCATAGGCACACCCTGACTGACAAGCATCCTAAACACATAATGATCCGGCACAACGAACAGCTCTGCCGGATTGGGAAAACGTTCATTTTGAGCAAACCAAACCGGGTCGCAATGTCCATGAGGGCTGATGATGGGTAGCTCTGCTACGCTATCATACAGCGCACGAGCCAAATCACGTTGGCGCTTATCAACAGGAAAAAGGCGATTTGGATCTGTTAAAGGCATTGTGACACCTCCTGAAATTTCGACCATGAAATGATACATAAGAGTATGAGTTAAATCAAAAAAGTAAACTGTTTTAAGCTTTATCGTTGGCGTTTCCCTCGATCAGAGATTCGACGGACATCAGGGAATGTTAAAAAGTGGCAATGGACGCGGCAATTATTCTGTGATGCAAATAGGGCCTAAAACACAAATAACGCCAACTCATTGAGCCAGCGTTATTATTGTTGGTTGCGGGAGTAGGATTTGAACCTACGACCTTCAGGTTATGAGCCTGACGAGCTACCGGACTGCTCCATCCCGCGTTGTTTGTTTAGTTGTTGGTTTAGGTTAGCGCAACCCCAGCTTTGGTTGAGTTTTGCTGTTTGGTTGATTAAATGCGTTTCGGTTAAAGCGTTGTAATAGCGTGTGTAAATTTCAGGCTATTGGGTTGAGGGGCGCTCGCTTTCAGGAGCAGAACAGCAAAAAACGCCCACTGCATTTCTGCAGGGGCGCTTAATGTATTCTTAGATCGTTTAAGAGTGATTGGTACTTATTAGGTTTGGCGATGACCTACTCTCCCACGCCTTAAGACGCAGTACCATCGGCGCTACAGTGCTTAACTGCCGGGTTCGGGATGGGACCGGGTGTTTCACTTGCGCTATGATCACCAAACCAAAAAAGGACCAATCAAACTACCTCCTAAGAGGTAGCCATACAAAATATCATGTGTCGTCCAAGTATAAGTACACATTATTATGTGTATGCTTTTGATTTATTTTTCATCGAGTTCAATTTTTCGTCCCTAACGCTAATGCGAAGGTTCTACTAAATCTCTCTTTTACTGGATCAAATCAAGCCTATCGAGCCATTAGTACCAGTCAACTGAATGCATTACTGCACTTACATCTCTGGCCTATCGACGAGGTGGTCTACCTCGGCTCTCAGGGATACCTTGTTTTGAGGGGGGCTTCCCGCTTAGATGCCTTCAGCGGTTATCCTGTCCGATCATAGCTACCCTGCACTGCTGCTGGCGCAACAACAGGTCCACCAGTGGATCGTTCACCCCGGTCCTCTCGTACTAGGGGCAACTCCTCTCAAGTATCCTACACCCACGGAAGATAGGGACCGAACTGTCTCACGACGTTCTAAACCCAGCTCACGTACCTCTTTAAACGGCGAACAGCCGTACCCTTGGGACCTGCTCCAGCCCCAGGATGAGATGAGCCGACATCGAGGTGCCAAACACTGCCGTCGATATGGACTCTTGGGCAGTATCAGCCTGTTATCCCCGGCGTACCTTTTATCCGTTGAGCGATGGCCCTCCCACTTGGGACCACCGGATCACTATGGCCGACTTTCGTCTCTGCTCGACTTGTCAGTCTCGCAGTCAGGCTGGCTTCTGCCATTGCACTCAACGAGCGATTTCCGACCGCTCTGAGCCAACCTTCGCGCGCCTCCGTTACGCTTTAGGAGGCGACCGCCCCAGTCAAACTACCCGCCACACAGGGTCCCGGATCCGGATAACGGACCGCGGTTAGACATCAAGCGAGCAAAGGGTGGTATCTCAAAGAAGGCTCCACGCAAACTAGCGTTCACGCTTCAAAGCCTACCACCTATTCTGCACATTGCTAGCCTAATGCCAGTGTGAAGCTGTAGTAAAGGTGCACGGGGTCTTTCCGTCTAACCGCGGGAAACCTGCATCTTGACAGGTAATTCAATTTCGCTGAGTCTATGTTGGAGACAGCGGGGAAGTCGTTACGCCATTCGTGCAGGTCGGAACTTACCCGACAAGGAATTTCGCTACCTTAGGACCGTTATAGTTACGGCCGCCGTTTACCTGGGCTTCAATTCAGAGCTCTCACCCCTCCTTTTAACCTTCAGGCACCGGGCAGGCGTCAGACCCTATACGTCGTCTTACGACTTCGCAGAGCCCTGTGTTTTTAATAAACAGTCGCCACCCCCTGGTTTGTGCCCCCAGCTTCCACTTGCGTAGAAACCGGGCCTCCTTCTCGCGAACTTACGGAGGTATTTTGCCGAGTTCCTTCAACATAGTTCTCTCAAGCGCCTTGGTATTCTCTACCAGTCCACCTGTGTCGGTTTAGGGTACGATCTAGCGATGGAGCTATTTCCAGGAACCTCTAAGCAGCCCATTCAATCCGATAAGGATGAACTACCCTCGAGATCCGTCACTTCCATCTGGCCCAGGAATATTAACCTGGTTCCCATCGACTACGCCTTTCGGCCTCGCCTTAGGGGTCGGCTTACCCTGCTCAGATTAGCTTTAAGCAGGAACCCTTGGACTTTCGGCGAGAGTGTCTCTCACACTCTTTGTCGCTACTCATGTCATCATTCTCACTAGTGATCTCTCCACCGGATCGCTCACGCGCCGGCTTCACAGAAAGCTCCATGTCTCCAATGCCACCGAAGTGGTTAAGGAGACGTGGAACTATGTCACACTACGCTCTGCTACCATGCAATAAATTGCATCCTAAGCTTCGGCTCATGGCTTGAGCCCCGTTACATCTTCGCCGCAGGACAACTTAATTAGACCAGTGAGCTGTTACGCTTTCTTTAAAGGATGGCTGCTTCTAAGCCAACCTCCTGGTTGTTTTGGTCGTCCCACCTGCTTTCCCACTTAGCCATGAATTGGGGGCCTTAGCTGTAGGTCAGGGTTGTTTCCCTCTCCACAACGGACGTTAGCATTCGCTGTGTGTCTGCCATCTAGTACTCCCGGGTATTCGGAGTTTGGTTAGGATCAGTAAGCCGGTGAGGCCCCATTACCCATCCAGTGCTCTACCCCCCGGGGTATTCGGATGACGCTCTACCTAAATAGATTTCGCAGAGAACCAGCTATCTCCGAGTTTGATTGGCCTTTCACCCCTAGGCACAACTCATCCCGATCTTTTTCAACAGATGTGGGTTCGGTCCTCCAGTGCATGTTACTGCACCTTCAACCTGGTCATGCCTAGATCACTCGGTTTCGGGTCTGATCCACCTAACTCATTCGCCCTATTAAGACTCGCTTTCGCTGCGCCTACACCTAACGGCTTAAGCTTGCTAGATAGACCAAGTCGATGACCCATTATACAAAAGGTACGCTGTCAGGACTCAAGGTCCCTCCAACTGTTTGTAGGCGTTCGGTTTCAGGAGCTGTTTCACTCCCCTCGTCGGGGTGCTTTTCACCTTTCCCTCACGGTACTGGTTCACTATCGGTCAGTAAGGAGTACTTAGCCTTCGAAGGTGGTCCTCCGATCTTCAGACAGAATTTCACGTGTTCCGCCCTACTTAATACGTCCGATCATGCTTCATATACGGGACTGTCACCCACTATGGTTAACCTTTCCAGGTTATTCTATTCACAATTACGGCTCGGCTGGTCCCCGTTCGCTCGCCGCTACTAGGGGAGTATCATATTGATTTCCTTTCCTCCGGGTACTTAGATGTTTCAGTTCCCCGGGTTTGCTCTTTTAAACCTATGTATTCAGTCTAAAAGTACCTGGTTCAATCCGTTATTAACCACTCCGAAGAGTAATAATAACAAACTGTCAGGTGGGTTGCCCCATTCAGAAATCCATGGATCAAAGCTTATTCTCAGCTCCCCATGGCTTATCGCAGAGTATCACGTCTTTCATCGCCTCTTACTGCCAAGGCATTCACCAAACGCCCTTCTCGCGCTTGATTTGATCCAGAAAAAGAAAGACTTGCGTCTAACGCGACTGAGCAGCTGGTAACTAAACTCAGTCTTTTTTCTGGTTCAAAAGTATACTTTTTCCCGCCAGCATGTTTGTGTCATGCTGACAAAAAACACTTCCTAAGAAGTGTTTTAGTGAACAATCTCGTTATGCCCTCCATCCGTGCGGGAGGAGAGCTAAGATTGTTCTGGTTAGTGTACTATACTTGGACAACATGACGTTTCAGTAGGCAGACATAAATTCGACCGAGGAAACAGTCTAGTAAATGCTCGCTTAGAACCCGAAGGCTCGCTGCACCCAACTGAGATCAACCACTTACTCGTGGCAATCATCATATTGATATTTTGTATCTCT
>JAOEQC010000019.1:22500-34685 GCA_028388995.1 Ascidiaceihabitans sp.
TTTACGCCATTGCGAAAAGGCGTCCAAAAGCAAAATTTCATCTGTGTTTCTTTATATCGCTCAGCGCCCAAGTCGTACATTCGCATTAGCACTGTCTGCCGAACGCATATGGCCGCTTAAAACGCAACAATAGCACTGGAACTCAGGGTGCCCACATCATTTCCACTGCACAGGCTAAACTGATACTCATTGTTATAGTGTCAGGCTGGTTTTAGTTTGAGCGTTAAAAATGGCTCTTCCAGAAATTGGCACCTCAACGTGGCGCAGTTCATGTTGGGAAACTGACGAAACAACATAGCGTTGAAACGCCATACTCAGTATTACCGTAATCAACGGGCCTGATAAATCTCGATGCAGTGCCCCCAACATGCCAATAGGAGGCCATTGCGCCTTCAATTGGACCGATGTTTAACGGCTTGTGGGACGGCGAACGCGCAGGCTCTGGTACCGTCATCTGGAAAGCCCGCGAAAAACTTGCCGCAGGCGAGATCGACAATGATGGCTTCATGGAGATTGCAGCCGCGTCCGCACCATCTTTAGATATGTACGGACTCTTGGGACACTTCCTGTAAATTCCCCGATTTGGGATGGAGGAAGTATTCATAACGAACGAAGAACGCGACATTCAACGCAAACTTAAGGTGCTTCAGCACGCGGAGAAGATCGGCAATGCCCGCAAATTCTGCCGGTATTTTGGCGTCGGCAGGTCCAGCTTTTATAGGTGGCGTGACGCATACCAAAAGCATGGTGAAGCTGGTTTGAGTAACGCCAAGTCGATTCCCAAGAACCCAGCCAATCAAACGCCCGCTGAGATCGTTGACAAAGTGCTTTATCTGCGGCGCAAATATCACCTCGGGCCAATAAGGATCGTCTGGTATTTGGCGCGCTACCACGGCATCAAAATCTCCGACGCCGGCGTCTACCGTATCCTTAAGCGTAACGGCCTTAACCGTTTGCCCAGAGGCACACGAATGCGCAAGCTGCACACCAAACGCTATCAGAAGCAGGTACCAGGGCATCACATTCAAGTGGATGTTAAGTTTCTGACCTTCAAAGGAAAAAGAGGCGAAAAGGTCCGTCGGTTCCAATACACAGCTATCGACGATGCAACCAGAGTTCGCGCCCTCAAGGTCTACGAAAAGCATACTCAGGCAAACGCCATCAACTTCATTGATCATATCATCGAAAAGTTTCCTTTCCGCATTCGCGAGGTGCGCACGGATAATGGTCATGAGTTCCAGGCCAAATTCCATTGGCATGTCGAAGATCTCGGGATCAGGCACGCCTACATCAAACGGGGCACTCCTCAACTCAATGGTAAAGTCGAGCGATCTCACCGTTCCGATCAGCAGGAGTTCTATCAACTTCTCAACTACAAAGGCGACGTTGATCTGGAGGCTAAACTCGACGAATGGAAGCGCTTCTACAACTTTGCTAGACCGCACGGCGCACACAACGGCCAGACCCCTTACGAAGCGCTCAGAGACAAGCTACAGTAACAACGAAAGTGTCCCGCAGGTTCGTCTAGGCTACAGAAAGGCGGGACCAGACAGATATTTAAAACTATATGGGCTGACCGCCCGACACTACACTCATCAGGTACCAAAAATCATGATCTCCTACTTGAGCCTTTTCTTTTCCGCGCTTGTTGCAGCTACAATTATCCCCATGCAATCTGAGGCCGTCCTAGTAGGGTTACTCGCCACAACCAAACAACCTGCAGTGTTGTTGATAATTGTTGCAACCGTAGGAAATGTCCTTGGTGCTATCATCAATTGGTGGCTTGGAGGTTACCTTTTAAATTTCCAAGAAAAACGTTGGTTTCCAAGTTCACAATCGCAACTGGAGCGGGCTCAAATTTGGTACCATCAGTACGGTCGGTGGACACTGATAGGAAGCTGGCTACCCTTTATTGGGGATCCGATAACTGTTGTCGCAGGCGTCATGCGCGAACCATTAATCTCTTTTCTATTGTTGGTAAGCATTGCGAAAGGCTTGAGATATCTTTTCTTGGCAATAGCTGCGCAAGCATTGTTTTAAATAGCTGTGAGCCTGAGGCGAGCAGTTTCAGTTTGTCAGCACCGCTTGATCGCCGTGAACCGGCCCCACAACGGCGACTACCATGTCATCCAGCTGCACAGGCGCGTGTTCATTGAGATAGGCCGTTACGATATCGTAAAGGTGCGGCCGGTCGTCATTGCTGAAATTGCGAACGGTTTGCGGGACTATTGCTCCGGCTTTGTACAAAGCCAATCGTGCATTCGTCCCGCCAATATCTGATACCAAACGCATGCGGTTAATTTAGGCGCAAACCGGTCTCAGGTTTAAAATAGGAGACCTTTCCAAGATCAAACGCCAGACGCTGTGATGTGCCTGCGGCAGCTGTTGTTTCAGCATGCAAGCGCGCTGTCACGTGTTTACCGCCAAGCTGCATCACCGCAAACGTATCGGCACCTGCGGGTTCAACAATATCAATCATACAGTCCGCTTGTTGCGTGTCGTCAGTGCGGGCAAAGGCAGCGTCTACGATGTCTTCAGGCCGCACACCAATAATGATATTTTCGGGCAAGTCAGTGCTGCGTTTTTCTGTCAAGACAATCGGATCGGCGTTCTTGCGTGCGATTTCTATCTGCGTGTCTTTGCCATTCTTTTTTGTCTTGGCTGGGATCAGGTTCATCGCAGGGCTGCCCATGAAGTCGGCGACAAACAAGTTGGCAGGACGATTGTAAATCTCGGCTGGTGTCCCGATTTGCTGAATCACGCCGCCTTTCATCACAACGATCTTGGTCGCCAGCGTCATGGCTTCGATCTGATCGTGTGTGACGTAAACCATGGACGCACCAAGCCGTTGATGCAGGGCTTTGATCTCAGTCCGCATCTCGACTCGCAGTTTTGCATCCAGATTGGACAGTGGTTCGTCAAATAGGAACAACTTAGGATCCCGCACCAGGGCACGGCCCATCGCGACACGCTGGCGCTGACCACCAGACAACTGGCCCGGTTTGCGATGCAACAGCGGTTCGATCTGCAACTGTGTGGAAACGTGCTTAAGCTTGGCGTCTTGTGTTGCCTGATCGATGCCGCGTACTTTCATTCCGAAGGTGATGTTCTTGGCCACGGTCATGGTCGGATACAAAGCGTAGGATTGAAAAACCATCGCGATGTCACGGTCTTTGGGGCTGACGTTGGTCATGTTTTGCCCGCCAATGAACAAATCTCCGCCTGTGATCGGCTCAAGACCTGCGATACAATTCAACAGCGTTGACTTACCACAACCAGAGGGCCCGACGAGGACTAGAAAGTCCCCTTTTTCGATCGACACATTGATGTCCTTCAGGACTTCGGTGGAACCGTAGTTCTTGTAGAGATTCTTAACTTCGAGAATAGGTGACATCTGATTTATCCCTTTACAGAACCAGCGGTCAGACCGCGGATGAAATATTTGCCAGCAACGACATAAACAAGCAGAGTTGGCAGAGCAGCGATGATCGCAGCAGCCATATCCACATTGTATTCTTTGACGCCTGTGGTCGAATTTACGATATTGTTAAGAGCAACTGTCACAGGTTGGGTTCCAGCTTGGCTGAAGCTCACTCCAAACAGGAAGTCGTTCCAGATCTGGGTGAATTGCCAGATGACAGATACAACGATGATCGGCAGGCTCAGCGGCATGAAGATCGACCAGAAGATACGAAAGAAGCCAGCACCATCAATCATGGCGGCTTTAGTCAGTTCGGACGGAATGCTCACATAGTAATTGCGAAAAAACAGCGTGGTAAAACCGAGGCCATAGATTACGTGAACAAAAATCAGACCCGGAATGGTGCCAGAGATGCCCAGCTTGCCCAGCACGATCGCCATTGGCAGCAGCACAACCTGAAACGGGATGAAGCAACCAAATAACAACAATGCAAAAAAGATGTTCGCGCCTTTGAACTTCCATTGCGCCACAACGTAACCATTCAACGCGCCGATGATCGTAGAGATAAGAACCGCAGGAATGGCGATCAGAAGTGAATTCAGGAAATATGGGCGCACGCCTTCACATTGGATACCCGTACAGGCGCTGGACCACGCCGTACGCCACGCATCAAAAGTGACCTCGCGCGGGAGGGACACGAGGTCACCCGTGCGGATTTCATCCAATGATTTCAGCGATGTTGTAATCATCACAAACAGCGGCATCAGATAGAACAGCGCGAATAAGGCGAGAAGGATGTAAAGCACAAAGCGCAGAACTAGTTTGGTCGTCGGGCTTTGGGTGCGAGTTGGGGCGTAAGACATATCAGTCATCTTTGGTCCTCAATTCTGAATAGAGGTAAGGGACAACAATCGTGAACACGACAAGCATCATAACCATGGCCGAACTTGCCGCCTGCCCAATATCACCGCGCGAAAACGCCATGGCATACATGTAGGTGGCTGGAAGATCGGTCGCGTAACCCGGGCCACCGCCAGTAAGCGCGATGACAAGGTCGAAGGCTTTGATCGCGAGATGGGCCAACACGATGAACGCACTGAGGAAAATCGGGGCCATCGACGGAATAATAATCGCTGAATAAACACGCCAAGTAGGGATGCCATCAACTTGCGCGGCCTTGATAATTTCTTCATCTACAGAGCGAAGTCCGGCCAGAAACAGCGCCATAACAAAGCCAGAACTTTGCCAAACAGCGGCAAGCACAACTGTGTAGATCGCCATATCAGGATCAACCAGCCATTTGAATTCAAAATTGGCGAACCCCCAGCCTTTGACAGTGGCTTCGATGCCAAGTTCAGGGTTCAGGATCCATTTCCATGCGGTGCCTGTGACGATCATCGACAGGGCCATGGGATAAAGATAAATCGTTCGGATCGCGCCTTCGGTGCGAATTTTCTGATCCAGAAGGATCGCCAGAAGCAGTCCCAGCACCATGGCGATCACGATGAATAGCGTGCCAAAGATGGCGAGGTTCTCCATCGCGGTCTCAAACCGTGGCGAGTCGGCGAGGCGACCGTATTGAATGAAGCTATCAATTTGATAGCGCGGCATTAGGCGCGAGCGTGTCAGCGACACCCAAGCCGTCCAGCCAATAAACCCATACACAAAAACCATGACGGCGATGAATGATGGTGCCAAAACGATCTTTGGCATGTTGTCTTGCAACCAGCGTGCCATTTCATGTGTCCCCCAAATTTGGTGGCCCTACCCGCGAACGGATAAGGCCAATTCTGATAATCAATAGCGATTACATGGAGTTCGCAACAGCGTCGGCCAGCATCTGAACAGCGTCAGCCGAGGACATGTCAGAGTTGAAGTGTGCTGTGACAACGTCAGTGATCGCACCCGACTGAGCACCGAACAGCGCCATGCCATGTGCGTAGGACGGCATCAATGTGCCACCGTCGTTGGTGGACGCCATGTCAGCTGCCGAAAGCTGCGCACATTCATCAAATCCGGACAGGTCAACATCTGTGCGGGCTGGGATGGAGCCTTTGTTCATGTTGAACACTTCTTGGAAGTTTGGACCCATGATGAGTTCTGCCAGAAGCTCTTGGCCAGCGGCTTTGCCGTCACCATCAACAGAAAACATCGCAAAGCTATCCACGTTATAAAGGTAACCATCACCCGGTGTCGACGCGCAAGAGAAATCAACGCCCGGCACTTTGCCAGCAGCGAGGAATTCACCCTTTGCCCAGTCACCCATGATCTGGAAAGCGGCTTCGCCGTTCATGACCATTGCTGTGGCGAGGTTCCAGTCACGACCAGAGAAGTTTGGATCAACATAGCCACGCATGGTGCGCATCTGATCAAACGCTGCAATCATCGTGTCAGATGTCAGCGCCTCTGTCTCGAGGTTTACGAGGGCTGCCTGATAGAACTCAGCGCCGCCAAGACCCAGAACAACAGTTTCGAACACAGTCGCGTCCTGCCAAGCCTGACCACCGTGGGCCAGTGGAATGATGCCCGCGGCTTGCAGTGATTCGGCTGCAGCGTTGAACTCGTCCCAAGTTGTTGGCATCTCGATGCCGTTAGCCGCCAAGATTTCTGTGTTGGCCCAGATCCAGTCAACACGGTGTACGTTTACCGGTGCCGCACACCAAGTGCCTTCGCACTGCATGTGTGCTGCGATAGAGGCTGGAAGCAGGTTAGCCCAGTCATTGGCTTCTGCAACGCTGGAAATGTCAGCCAAAACGCCTTCGGCATACCATTCCTGAATGGCTGGACCTTTGATCTGTGCTGCTGTCGGCGCGTTTCCGGACAGAACACGTGCACGCAGGGCTGTACCAGCCGCGTCACCGCCGCCACCAGCGACTGGCATGTCTGTCCATGTGCCGCCGTTTGCAGCAAATTCTTCTTGCAGAACTGCAACAGATTTCGCTTCGCCACCGGATGTCCAGTAGTGCAGAACTTCTGCTTCAGCGTGACCGTCAGCGGATGCTACGCCAGCGGCGCAAACGGCAATCGCAGATGCGGTGCTTAATACGTAAGATTTCATTTTCGATTTCCTCCCAAAAAAGACCGCTCTTCGCGGCTCGAATGTCGTTAACTGACGGCAACAACTGTATCTATGCAATTGCAACATGTCGGTTATTCGTCGAACGGATACAAAAATTGGCGCGCCTTGTTACAAGCTGTTACGTTGCTCTAGATTTTGTTGCATTCTGTTACATAACAAGATGGCGCACCATTGTCCGATAAGAAACCTTATCGTGCGTCGGAGAAATTGAACCATGGCGATTCCACGTATCCTTGTTGTCGATGATGACCCTGACATGCGGCAGATGATGACGCAATTTCTGCGACAAAACGGGTCGATCGCCCTACCGGCTGCCAATGAGACCGAGGTCCGCAGCCATATCGATGGGGGCCGCGTTGATCTGGTCTTACTCGACGTAATGTTGGGCGATGAGAATGGACTGGAAATTTGTAAGCGGCTGCGGCGTGAACAGGACGTGCCGATTATTATGGTGTCTGCTTTATCTGCCGATCACCAGCGTATGGAAGGGTATGCGGTTGGCGCTGACGATTATATCGCCAAACCATTTAACCCTAATTTGTTGCTGGCGCGGATCAAAGCAGTGCTGTCGCGCGCGCGTCGGTCGGCGTCCTTGGTGCACCGCCGCAACACCAAAACATTTCGGTTCCATGGATGGACGTATGACGCCAAAACAGGCGACGTCCTATCGCCTGTAAAAGTGCAAGTCGCCCTATCGCACCGCGAAACCGCATTGTTGCAAGTGTTGCTCGCCAACCCGCACATCCCCCTCACACGTGAGGAAATTGCGACCAACTTAGATGCCACTGGCGAAGGCCAGCCTCCCAATGACGCGACGGGCCGCGCGATTGATGTTTTGGTAGGTCGCTTGCGTAACAAGATCGAAGAGAACCCGAAGGAGCCCCAAATTCTGAAAACGGAACGCGGGGTCGGTTATATATTCGCCGCAGATGTCGTGGTGTCAGACGCGTGAAAAACCCTCTAAACAGTCTGCGCATGATAGGATCCATATTGGTTCTTGCAGCGCTTATTATGGGCGGCGGCACGGTTTGGATGTGGACAAAATCCACGTCAGATTGGCGCGCACATGGCACCGGAGCCTACGATGCTGGCGTGACTTTATATTACGCAATGCAAAACGGCACCGCCCCCCCAGAAGGCATAGAGTTCGTGCGCCTACCCACCGACGACCAGATACATGCAACAAGCGGATCATTCCGCCAAATTGCGGGTGCTTCGCCTGCCTCGCGGATCACGATTGTCCCAATCTTGCCCGATGTTGCCAATCAGATCTCTGGGGCCTCTGTAACTATGGCTATCCTTTCACCTGATCTGATCTACGGTCTTGCAGATCTACCGCGCCGCGACGGGCAAACGGCGGCAGAAAGCATGGGCTCGATCACCCGAAAATTGGCCACGTTATGTAGCGATCCGTTTGTCGTGGCCCGTATGGGAGATGCCGACTGGGTTGAAATAGAAGGCGACGCGGTTTGGGGGTGCGCCGCTGCCCCGCCTGATCGCCGCATACTAGCAGCGCTTTTGGCGGCAGTTGCCACCGGCATTCTCATGACCGTCGCGTTGAATTTGCCCGTGTCATTCTTGTCCTTTGCGGGACAGCTGAGAAACCGCCGACGCGTCGGCGGTCCCACTCACTATGACCCAACTGGCTCACAAGAACTGCAAGAAATCATAACAGCAGTTAACAGCTACCTGCAAATCGAACGCGAGCAATTGGCTGGCCGTGCCGCCGTCCTCTCGGGCGTAAGCCACGATCTTGGCACACCTGCCACAAGGCTCCGCCTGCGCGCCGCGTTGATCCAAGACGCCGACTTACGCCGCAAATTTGAAACCGACATCGACAGCATGACAGACATCATCGAAAGCGTGCTGACCTATACTCATGTGGAAATGGGCGCCGAAGAACCGCGTAACCTGTCGTTGACGTCGCTGTTGGATGCTATCGTTTTCAATTACCAAGACGTCGAACGTCCAGTGACATTGCGTAAAGCTAAAGACGTCATCGTTAAAGGTGGGACATCTATCTTCATGTCGCGACAAGGCTATGGTGTGGTGTCAAATGATCGTGACATAATCGTTTATGGGCGTCCCGTATCGCTTGAACGGGCAATCACCAACTTGATCGAGAATGCGCTTAAGTATGGTCGCCGCGCAACGGTATCCCTAGAAGCAAATGCGCAGTCCGCGACCATCATCATCGAAGATGAAGGATCTAAAAGTTCTGCCGCTGAGATAGAAGAGCTTTTGGCACCGTTTCAACGTGGTGAGAACACCACGACGATAGATGGCCACGGACTTGGACTTACAATTGTGGCAACAATCGCCAAATTGCATGGCGGCCGGCTGACATTTGAAGATTCCGCAACGGGTGTAACGGCGCGGTTAGTTATTCAGAGATCTTGAGGCATAAAACGAAAAATAGACAGCAACGACGTTTAGATATGCAGTACTTCAATTGGCCAGAAACGCGTTTTTATTGCTGACTGCCAACTGCCGCCGGAATGATCGGAGTTGAGCGTTAGGTTGCTACAGCTCTCAAAAGGGTGTTGTCAGACAAACTTAAACACCCGTAAAAGGCACCTCAAGTCAACCATCATGCAGCACAGAAATTGAACCACTCAATGAGAGTGGCACTGCGTTTTTTCTTATACGTCTGTCTGCTTTCTAGATGTCTTTCATGATTGAAGTGGTCGTATATCTGGGCGTGATAGCTAGTAAGTTTCTGGAGCATTGCACAACTTTTAAACTTCTGCATCGCTCGTTCTCGTCGTCGAAATGGCAGATGCGAATTTTCACACCGATTGTTTGCTCGGCCTCCGCATAATTGCTTGTCAGAAATTCCAATCTCACGAAAAGCCGCGCCGTAGGATGGCAGCTTGTCTGTCGTGATGATCTTGGGTGATCCGTACTTTCGTATTGTTTCTATCAGGAACTTCTTCGCTGCAGCCTTGTTGCCTCGTTTTGTAACAAAGCATTCAAGAACTTCGCCTTCGTGATCAACGGCGCGCCAAAGGTAAAATCTCTCACCGTTTATTTTCAAAAAGACTTCATCCAGGTGCCACTGCCAGTTCGAATGGTGCCCTGCCCTATTCTTACGGATTTCTCGCGCGAACTTTGACCCAAAACGTTCGACCCAAAACCGAACTGTTTCGTGACAGATATCAATGCCACGTTCATGCAAGATGTCTTCCACCTGACGAAAACTCAATGGATAACGTATGTAATACATCACAGCCAATCGGATAATTTCAGGTGAAGTCTTGAAGTATTTAAAGGGAGAACGTGTTGTCATCTACCAAAAATAGGGATCAACCGCAAAACCGTCAAGTTTATCTGACAACACCAGCTGGAGTGCGACTACTGGCTGAGCTGACAAGGCATTCGCAGATATCGACAACCCAGAGATACATCGAGGTAAATTTTGAACAGTTGAGTGAAGCCGTCGAATTACTCTAAGTCCACCCAAACAGGTTTGACTTTGATTTCATCAAAGAACTGCTGCAACCCTTCCAACGTTATGCCCAATGTTCGATCATTAACCAAAGGATGGACATAAATCTGCTTACAGCTTTTTAATCCACTATCCAAGAACAACTGCACTCCCGCCTCAACCCCATTGATCATTGAAAGCGGTGTTACAGCTCCAGGGCGAACCCCTAAATTTTGCATCAATCTTTCTGCAGACCCAAATGACAATCGTCCAGTTTCCAGCGTGCTGTGCAGGGTTTTTAGATCTACCTGTCTATCCTGCTCAGCGACCAATAATATGTTGCGCTTTTTGTTATCACGCAGGTAGAGATTTTTGATATGACCTCCACCCTGCTCTGAAGATAGGAACTGTCCTTGAACCTTTTTGGAATCCGCTACGGTTCTCAAAGGCACATGGTCTGAACGGATGTAGGCAATACCCCAACTATCCAGCCGTTCCATTATCGCATCTGATGAGATTGGAAGGCTGTCCTGATATTTTGATGAAGCATCAACGATGTCGTTCATTGCGAATCCTTTTACTGATACTCTTCTCTGTTGAGTGCATACCTTTTGCCCGTGAGCATGTCTTTCTTCAAGCGCGGCGTCAAATGGCTGCAGTGCCGCTCAATCATGCCAATTGATGTGCCCATCTGTACGGCCAGAGCGTGTGGTCCATACCATCATTTAGCAGCGCGAAAGTCGCATATGTGTGCCCTAGACTATACAGCGTGCGGTTCTGGTTCGTACGCGGGCATGTAATCAGCCCTGCATCAGTGACGAAATTGCGGAAGGTCTGGTGAATGGTCAAAGCAAGCTATACATATCTGTTTGGCGTGAGCCAAAATATATAACCTCACAACAACCCTGCCACCGAGCCCATCAAAATAATTCAATTAATGATCCATTCGATTAATTAGATGACTATTAACGGGTTCCTCTAGCAACAACACGGCTTTGCCATTACGCCACTGAAGTGTCGTTTTGCTTTTAGTTTGTGTCTTAGCAACCAAGCGGTCACGCTGAGAGACAAGGTGTGCGAATGATGCGGTTAAATCGTGTAACTTTTGTTCCAGACGATCGCTTCGCAAATTTGAGCGCTCTAATTGCTCAGAAAGTACGTTGGCCTGCTTTTCCAAAGATGAACGTTCTTGCTTTACGATTTCCAACGCGATGCTCAGTTCTAACTCACGCCCCTTAGAAGCCTGCAATTTGAGCGTTTGATTAGCCAAAAACTCTTCTTGGTCAAAAGAACGGTCAGAAAAATATCTAATTAATAAGATCGCATCGTCCAGCGACACGCATCCCTTCCTCACTTTGATATCAACGGATGCAGCAGTCAGCCGAACAAGAGCCTCTGGTCGTTTTAAAGCAGTAGCAATGTCGTTTACTAAAATTTCTAGGACATTTGCATGATACAAATGATTGGCCATAGTATTCTCCTCCTTGAATATGCAACTCAGGGCACTCGATCCATTAGATATTACTCATCTAACATTTCTATACCTGTACCGCACAATCATAAACTATCACTGTTCGTCTCCTCAAACTCATCTTTAGACAACTCATACCGCTTGCCCATGAGCATGTCCTTCTTAAGCCTTGGCGTGAGATGACTGTAATGGCGTTCAATCATGCCAATTGATGTGCCCATCTGTATGGCGAGCACGTGTATGTCCATCCCATCGTTGAGCCGCGCAAAAGTCGCTTAGGTGTGGCGTAGGCGTTGTCAGACAAATCTATGGAATGCAGATTTAAAACCACTCAATGAGAGCGGCACTGCGTTTTTTCTTATACGTCTGTCTGCTTTCTAGATGTCTTTCATGATTGAAGTGGTTGTATATTTGGGCGTGATAGCTAATAAATTTCTGGAGCATTGCACTACTTTTAAACTTCTGCATCACTCGTTCTCGTCGTCGAAATGGCAGATGCGAATTTTTACACCGATTGTTTGCTCGGCCTCAGCATAATTGACGATCTACAACGCCAATCTCACGAAAAGCCGCGCCATAGGATACCAGCTTGTCTGTCATGATGATCTTGGGTGATCCGTGCTTTCGCATTGTTTCTATCAGGAACTTCTTCGCTGCAGCCTTGTTGCCTCGCTTTGTAACAAAGCATTCAAGAACTGCGCCTTCGTGATCAACGGCGCGCCAAAGGTGAGCAGCCCCACTTGAGTGGTTTATATTGAAATTTAGTGCATGATTGGCCTTTGGTCCA
>JAOEQC010000020.1 GCA_028388995.1 Ascidiaceihabitans sp.
AAATGCCTATTTTGCCTTACACAGTTATTTATCCACTACGCAAAAAACCTTGTTCAAAAACGGTTTCGTATTTCTCCTCATCTACCCTTGTATTTGAGCCTAGTACGCCATCACATCATCTCTCATGTTATATGTATTTGTTGAGAGATTGAGCTAACCAACTGTGATCGTTGGACAACCATTTGGTCACATATTCGGTCGCCCACTGCATTGATCAGACCATATGCTGCACGCACACACAGCGTGAGAGATACACATATGAAACAAGCACTGACACTTACAGACACACAGTGCAGACAGGTGATCAACTTCTGCAGCACACGCAAACATACGTTGCGCGATCAGACCATTATACACATGAGCTTTCTCGCAGGACTGCGTGCCATGGAGATCGCTGCTCTAACAGTTGGGGACATATATGACAGCGATAATGCAGTACGCAGTCAGTTCACTATCACGGGCAATCAAACCAAAGGTGGTTATACACGCACTGTATATGTGAGCAGCAAGCTCAGCCGTGCACTCAAAGAGTACGGCAACACTCTAACAAATAGACGCAGCAGCGATCCCCTGTTCATGACGCAGTTGCGCACCAGTTTTAGTGCCAACACAATGTGCCAACTGTTCTTACAAATATACAAAGACTACGGCCTCAAAGGAGCAACCAGTCACAGTGGACGCAGAACATTCATTACCAAGCTGGCAAACGCTGGCATCAATGTACGTTTGTTAGCGGCACTGGCTGGCCATCGCCACATCAGCACAACTCAGCGATATATAGATGTAAATGATGGTCAGCTGGCCAATGCAGTGGAACTTTTGTGATGGCAGCACGAACTCAAGCAGCACTCACCAAGCAGTTACACACAGAGCTAGCACACAAGCAGTGGCTTGCTCGCAATCTATACGACACCAAGGTGCAGCGTGCTTCACTTGTGCGTATATTAGAACTGCTCACAGCACTCACACAACAAACACACAAGCACAGCGCAAGATAAGCATAGAGCTTGTGCCAAAGAAAAAGAGCGCACCCCTAAGGATGCGCTCTCTCAAATCAGTACTAATCGTTAGATTAGAATGACATTGCTGAACCGATGAAGAACGCACCAGTTTCGTTAGACGCTGCATTGATAGTCATGCCGCCACCTAGGTCATAAGAAGCAGAAACATCTTCGCTGCCGCCATCTGATACAGCTACGTTAACTGAAAAGCCGTTAGCTGTGTAACCAAGACCAACATTCCACTCGTCACCTACTACGCCGTCTTCCATTGAGAAAGATGCAGTGATGCCTTCGTTTGCATAAGCAACTGTTACTGTTGTTTCTTCATCGCCAGCTACAGTGCCGCCGTCTGAGTCAAGGTTTACAGACGCAGATAGCATGTCATTGATCGCATATTTTACTGTTGCGTCAGATTCACCACCGTCATCTGTTGCAGCAGTTACTGTTACGCCACCAGCAGAGTATACTACTTTAGCGGAGAAATCTTCGCCATCTGCAGTAGTACCATCTTCAACGTTAGCTGTTACTGTTACAGCCAATGCGCCGAATGTACCGGTGTACATTACGTCGTGTGAGAAATCATCATTGTGCGCGTTGTCGACGCCGTTTTGGTCGAATGTCAACTTGCCGAAGTCGCCAGACACATAGATGTTGCCCAAGTTAGTAGCGGACAACGCGTCAGCACCCTGTAGTGCTGAAGTAGCTGGGTTCGTTGCTAGATCGCCTACGTCCAAGTCAACGTCGTCGCCAGAACGGAATGTCAAAGACGCACCGAATGTTAGGCCACCGTCTGTTTCGCCAGACATCGCAGCGGTTACGCTTACGTTGTTGTACATGAGTGTTTCAGCAGCAGCGTCGCCGTTGTTAAGAACACCAACGTTAGCAGCACCAGAAAGTGTTACGTCTGCAGCAGCGAAGCCAGCTGTAGCAACCAAAGCTGTTGTAGCGATAAGAAGATTTTTCATGAGTTTTCCCTCGGGTTGAAAAAATTAGGCCCGAACCAGAGAATCTGGAAAGGGTACATTCGCTGTTTCGCCTTTTCAGGGCCATCTTTGCAAGGCTTCCAAACATTGCCCCATCAATGTGCCTTTGAATGATGCAGCTTTGCCACACCCTGCTTTTGCCAGAGCAACCAATCGGATAGCGCACTATAACTGTAGCATACGCATCAACTGACATTGATCTTGCCCAGCACACAGCCCTTCGCTAGATTACGACTAAACCAAAGCGAGTGCAGGCAATGAACACAGTAAAATCCATTAAGATCGCGATAACTCTGGTCGCTGCTTTGGCAGTCAGTGGCTGTGGCGGTAAGAAATTTGACCTTGGCGATATTTCGGTCAGCAAGCCAGCCCAGGCAAATACGATCATGGAGGAAGAGCGCTCAACCATTTGGGACGCATTTCGCAAACAAGACAACGAGAACAAAGTTGCGGTAAACAAATATATCTGGGCAGCTGCGATTGAAGTGCTCGACTTCTTGCCAATCCAAAATGTTGACCCTTTCACTGGCGTAATTGTGACAGGTTACGGCACTCCACCGGATGGCAGCCGTTCTTACCGCGCAACAATCCTAATTAATGATCCCGCACTCGATGCACGTTCATTAAATGTCGCTTTGCAAACTCGTGGTGGTGCCGCGCCTGCAGCAACCACACGCGCGGTTGAGGATGCTATTCTATCCCGTGCGCGTGATCTGCGCATCCAAGACGGCCGCTTCTAAGCGCACCAATACCCGAAACGATTTTCACGCCGAGCCAATCGCTCGGCGTTTTCATATTCTACAGGATACGACACACACATGACCGAATATACACCCTCCGAGATCGAAGCCCGCTGGCAAGCAGCATGGGACAAAGAGGGCGTCTTTACAGCCGTCCGTGATGAAACGAAGCCAAAGTACTATGTACTAGAGATGTTTCCATACCCATCTGGACGCATCCACATGGGTCACGTGCGCAACTACACCATGGGCGACGTAATCGCGCGGTATAAGATCAGCACCGGTCACAACGTCTTGCACCCAATGGGTTGGGATGCATTCGGCATGCCTGCAGAAAACGCTGCGATGGCAATTGGTGGTCACCCCAAAACATGGACCTACGACAATATCGCCGACATGCGTGGACAGATGAAGCCACTGGGCCTGTCCATCGATTGGTCCCGTGAATTCGCAACCTGCGACCCAGAGTACTATGGCCAACAACAGGCCTTGTTCCTTGATTTCCTTGTCGCTGGTCTGATCCACCGCAAGAACGCCTCCGTCAACTGGGACCCAGAAGACATGACCGTCCTAGCCAACGAACAGGTTATCGACGGCAAAGGCTGGCGTTCAGGCGCGGAAGTCGAAAAACGCGACCTGACACAATGGTTCTTTAAGATCTCCGATTATGCGGACGAATTGAACGCGGCCCTCAAAGGTCTAGACAACTGGCCTGCCAAAGTGCGCTTGATGCAGGAAAACTGGATTGGTGAATCCCGTGGCTTGCAGTTTGCATTCTCCACAACGGCAAATGCGCCCAAAGACCATGACCGGATCGAAGTCTACACCACACGCCCCGACACATTGAACGGCGCGTCCTTTGTAGGCATTTCTCCTGATCACCCGCTGGCCAAGGCGCTTGAGGCTGATAACGCAGACCTCGCTGCCTTCTGCGCCGAGTGCCGCAAAGGTGGCACAACGGCTGCCGAAGTTGAAACCGCTGAAAAGATAGGTTTCAACACTGGTATCACTGTGCGCCACCCATTCGACACAGATCACCACCTGCCCGTCTACATCGCGAACTTTATCCTGATGGATTACGGAACGGGCGCGATCTTTGGCTGTCCTGCGCACGACGTGCGTGATTTTGAATTCGCAACAAAATACGAACTACCAATCATCTCGACCTTCCTTCCAACGGAAGACGCAGACCCAAAAGTAACTGAAGCCTACGTACCAATGAAAACCGAAAAGGTTTTCTACAACGGTGGTTTCGCTGGCAAACAGTGGCAGACCGGCGAACAGGCCATCGCAGCCGCCATCGATTTCTGCGAAGCCAAAGGCATCGGCCAAGGCGTCACAAAATATCGCCTCCGCGATTGGGGACTGTCCCGTCAACGCTATTGGGGTTGCCCAATCCCTGTTGTGCACTGCGACGATTGCGGCGTTGTACCAGAGAAGAAAGAGAACCTGCCAATCGAACTGCCGTTTGATGTCACCTTTGACATCCCGGGCAATCCGCTGGACCGCCACCCGACATGGCGCAACACAGCCTGCCCATCCTGCGGCAAGGCAGCACTGCGCGAAACGGACACGATGGACACCTTCGTGGACAGCTCATGGTATTTCGCACGCTTCACATCACCACAGGCAGACACGCCAACGGTAAAAGAAGACGCAGAATACTGGATGAACGTCGATCAATACATCGGCGGGATCGAGCACGCGATTCTTCACCTTCTTTATTCACGCTTTTTTGCACGCGCGATGCAGATCACTGGCCACTTGCCCGAAGTCGCGATTGAGCCGTTCAAAGCCTTGTTCACACAAGGCATGGTGACGCACGAGATCTACGAGACCAAAGACGAACGCGGTCGCCCAGTCTATCACCTGCCCGAGGATGTGACTGACGGCAAGTTGAAGGATGGCACAGAAGTGCAAATCACACCTTCCACCAAGATGTCCAAATCCAAAAAGAACGTGGTCGATCCACTTGGCATCATCGCTAACTACGGCGCAGACACCGCGCGTTGGTTTGTGCTGTCAGACTCACCTCCCGAGCGGGATATAGAGTGGACAGCCTCTGGGGCAGAAGCCGCTTACAAACACCTGAACCGCGTGCACAATATATCCACCCGCATCGCGGAAATGGACAAAGACGCCAAAGGTACGGGCGATGACGATCTTCTGCGCGCCATGCACAAAGCGATCCACGACGTCACCGTGGGTGTTGAATCCTTTGGGTTCAACGCAGCGATTGCAAAACTTTATGGCTTCACAGCTGTTATGCAAAAAACCAAAGCAGGCTACGCGGCACAACACAAAGCGATCAAAGTATTGGCGCAATTGATGGCACCAATGACGCCACACTTGGCTGAAGATATTTGGGCCACTCAAGGTGGCACAGGCCTCGCAACAACTGCTCCATGGCCAAAAGCGGATGAGGAAATGTTGGTGGATGACAGCGTCACATTGCCAATCCAGATCAATGGCAAGCGGCGCGGTGAAATTACAGTTCCCGCCGACATGCCAAAAGACGCGGTTGAAAAACTGGCGTTGGCAACGCAAGCTGTTCAAAAGGCGCTTGTTGGCGGCACGCCAAAAAAAGTCATTGTTGTCCCGGGGCGGATTGTAAATGTCGTTGTTTAAATACCTTTTGATACTGCCATTCTTGGCGTTTACGGCCTGCGGATTCACACCCGTTTACGGTACGAATGGCAATGCAAGTGTCTTACTTGACAGCGTTTTGGTTCAAGAACCTAAAAATCGCGAAGGCTACTCACTAACCAAACAAATTGAAAAGCGCTTGGGCCGTGCCACTGATCCACGGTTTAAACTTGGGGTCACGGTAACTACGTCTGAGGCAGCCTTAAACGTTGACTCAACTGGTAACATCAACCGCTACAATGTGCTGGGCCTTGTTGAATACACCCTACGTGACACCCAAACTGGACAAATTGCAGCGTCTGGCCGTGTTGACAGTTTCACAGGATACTCAGCATCAGGCACCACAGTCAGTGCCCAAGCGGCCAAAGAGGACGCCCAAGAACGGCTGATGATTATCTTGGCTGATCTGCTGATTAGCAATCTTATCGCCACCTCTGAACTGCCTTCATGAAACTGACAGGCGCGCAGGCCAACGGCTATTTCTCCAAACCGGACCCCAGCAAAGCTGGCCTATTGATTTATGGCACGGACGCCATGCGCGTAGCCTTAAAACGTCAGGATGTTATTGCAGCCCTTGTTGGTTCCCAAGGCGAAGAAGAAATGCGCTTGACCCGCATTCCTGCCGGTGAATTGCGCAAAGACAAAGCCTTGTTACTGGACGCCGTCAAAGCCATCGGTTTTTTCCCCGGCCCGCGTGTCGCCTTTGTCGAAGACGCTAACAGTTTCGTTGATGACACGATCATCAACGCGCTGAACCAATGGAAGGAGGGCGATGCACAAATCATTGTCACTGCGGGCAACCTTAAGAAAACGTCTAAAACACTAAAAGCTTTTGAAGCCCATAAAAACGCCTTCGCAGCCGCAATCTTTGACAACCCTCCAACGCGCCAAGAGATTGAAACCGCACTACGCGAAGCTGGATTACCCCTTCCAACAGGCAATGTAATGGATGTTCTTAACGACCTCGCACAATCCCTATCGCCGGGTGATTTCCGCCAGACTGTCGACAAGATCACCCTGTATAAGCTTAGCGATTCAGCGCCACTGTCTGAGGGAGACATTGCAGCCTGTGCACCCTCCTCAACCGAAGCGGATATCGATGACATCTTGATGGTCGTTGCCGATGCGCGCGCCGATCAGATCGGTCCCGTTTTGCGCAAGCTTCAAGCTCAAGGCGTCAATGCAGTGTCACTGTGCATCGGTGCGATGCGCCATTTCCGATCCCTACACCGCGTGGCATGTGACACCACGGGGCGTCCAAATGTTTGGGGTCCAAACAAAGATCGCATCATCGGCCAAGCGCGCCGTTGGGGCCCTGCTAAATTAGAAACTGCCCTGACCGTCCTGACCGACACCGATCTGAAATTGCGCAGCGCAGGCCAAAACGCGCCCGCCATGGCATTGATCGAGCGCGCGTTTATTCGTCTTGCGATGCTGGGCAGTCGGTAATCCGAACCTACGTTTTACCACACGATACCGACATAATACCGACGTTACTTTTCGGGCTCCGGAACACCCAAAAAGCGGATCGCCGAGATGCCCGCCCAGCGGCCTGTCGCCAGACAACCATTCAACAAATAGCCACCCGTTGGGGCCGCCCAATTCAGCATCTCACCAGCACAAAATACACCCGGCAATTCGCGGAGCATTAGGCTCTCATCTAATGCTTCCCACGCCACGCCACCGCTGGTCGAAATCGCTTCGTCCATTGGGTTCAGACCTGCTATAGGCACTCGCAGTGCTTTGATCAGTTGAGCCAACTTTCCGGCCTCTTCAGGCAATGGATGGCCCAGTTCCCGAAGCAATGCAATCTTGACCGGTGACATCCGCAACGCCTTGCGTAGGTGGTTCGAAAGGCTGGCTTTACCGCGTGGTTTCAACAGTCGATGCGCAACATCTTCCAGTTTCACATCTGGTAAAAGATCCATAGTCAGATCAGCACCTGCACCCACTGCCTCAGACAGTGAATAGACGCCTCCACCCTCGATACCACGGGTCGAAACAACTGCCTCACCACGTGATGTCTCACCATTGACCGTCCAAGCAACCGTCTTGATCGGAGTACCAAAATGTTTGGCCATATGCTCTGACCAGTCAACACGCAATCCAACGTTCACCGCGCCAAAAGGGGCGACTGGAATATCTCTATCTGCCAATAATTTAGCCCATGCACCATCAGACCCCAACTTGGCCCAGCTGGCGCCGCCCAGTGCCAAAACGGTCACGTCTGTCTGCACCGTTTGGGGGCCCTCTGGCGTATCAAACTCCAATCCGCCACCGTTAAAATCTTTGAATTTCCACCGCGCCAAACGGGTGACACCCAGCTCATCCAAACGCGAAAACCATGCACGCAATAACGGTGATGCTTTCATCACTTCGGGGAAAACACGACGCGAAGATCCGATGAAAATCGGTTGGTCCAAACTACGAACCCAACCCTTCACTTTTGAAGAATCAAACATGGAAACCATTGGGCGCATTTCTTCAGAGTGAGCTCCATAGTTTTCCAACAAAGCTTCAAGGCCTTCATCTTTTGTGATGTTCAAGCCAGATTTCCCAGCCATCAGGAATTTGCGCCCTAACGATGGTTTCGCGTCATAGACCGTGGCTGAAACGCCAGCTTTGGCCAACATTTCGGCAGCCATCAATCCGGCAGGGCCTCCGCCAATAACGGCTGCAGTTTTTGTCATAGTTTTAGGCCTTTCATATCGCCTTTAATCTCAACAACACGGTGCGGATAAGGTATCTCGATGCCCGCGTCTTTAAGTGCATTCCAAATGGCAAATAGCACTTTTGATTTGTATTTGTGTTGCCCATCATCGATCCCGTTCACCCAGAATTCGAGCGAAAAACCGATATCACTATCACCAAAACCCGTCAGTTCACAATCAGGCAGATAAGGCGGCGCGCAACCAAGTACGCAACAACCAACAAACCCAACTGTGACTACGCCGCTGGGCTAAGCAACCAACTTGCCACAAGTTCCCAACCTTGGACCAAATATCCCGCAGCCGTTTGGATAATTTCTGGCTGTGTTTCTAAATTTATACCGAACATGGTTTCACCTTTACCAATTTAAAGCCGTCAATGCAGTGCCTGAGGCCTTGGCGCAAGGGTTAGCGGCACATAGCCTTTATTCCTTGCGCTATTTCAGGGCTCGCATTCATAACACCGTGACAGAGGTCGCAAGCATGATCCATCAATTCTTCAGGTTCGACCAGCCGTTCAACCAGTCCAAAATCAAGCGCCTCAGATGCGGTGATTTTTTGACCACCCATCAAAATCAATTTGGTTCGTGCGGGCCCAATCAAAGCAGTCATCCGTTTGGGGTCAGAGGGTTGTGGCAAAAAGCCCAACTTCATCACTGGATAGAAGAACTTAGCCGTTGGGACGGCAATACGAATATCGCAAGCCAATGCCATCCCCGTCGCGCCACCCGCAAGTGTCCCGTTTAATACCGCAATGGTCAGGCATGGCAAGTTCTCGATAGCGCCCGACAAACGTTCCCAAATATCTGACACCGCCAGCCCCTCGCGTGCCTGATCCAGGTCAGCACCCGCACTGAAAACTTTGCCAGCGCCGGTGATAATTACCGCCTTCGCATCCCCTGCGCTTTCAATAATCAACGCCAACTCAGTCAACATTTCGAGCGTCAGAGAATTCGCCTTTTCGGGGCGATTGATCGTGATGGTCCAAATGCCGTTTGATTTAGCTAGGTCAATCAAATCAGGCCAACCCGTTTGCGCAAATCTTCGTCCCGCAGAGATAGCTCTTGGCCACAGTATTGATCAGCATCCAAACCACACATCCAAAGCAATGCGCGCGCGGGCCAATCCGCTGGAATATGAACGTCCCAGTCCAATTGGCTAACGGGATTGATCCCAGACGCCTTGATCTCAATCTGCATTTGGGTCGCAACCGTCCCCGGTGAAAGGCCAATCGCACGGATGCCATCGGCACCGTTTTCTTTGTGAACGCACTCAGTCAGCATTTTCACCGCAGCTTTGGAAGCACAATAATGGCTCCACGCCTCTACAGGGCCGTGGGCTGCACCTGAACTGATAGTAAGGATGCTACCGCCACCCGAGGCGATCATCATCGGCAAGACGGCCCGCATGCCGTTGAACACACCCTTCAAATTAATATCAATGACGGTACCCCACTCATCTGGGTCTGCACTCGCAAGATGGGAGATAGGTTCGATTACGCCCGCGTTGTTGACCAAGATATCGACACTACCAAAGGTTTCTTTGGCCTTTGCGATAGCATCTTCAACCGAAGCATAGCTCGCCACGTCACAGGTTAGTGCTATGGCTTGCTCGCCGATCTCAGTTGCAAGTTTTTCGATCGCATCTGAACCACGCGCTATCAGCGCAACATTTGCACCTGCAGCAGCAAAGACACGTGCAGCTTCTGCACCAATTCCACGGCTTGCACCTGTAATTACAACGGTTTTTCCTGCTACGTTCATTTTAGAAACCCTTTAAAATTCAAAGACTGTGCTTATTTACTAATCGGCAGAAGGTTGCGCGTCTAGCGCCCTGCACCCTTGACCCCAACGCTGAGCTATTGAACCATGGCCGACCTAAACGTTTCTCCGAAAGATCAGGAATTTAATTGATGTCTACGTTTTTAAAAGTTTATTGCATTTCAGCCCTTAGCCTATTGCTTGGTACAACTTCCGGCTTTGCTGATATCAAAAACGCCGACGTTTGGGAGAACTGGCAAGGCTACATGACCTCAATGGGTTATGAAGTCACTGCAAATGAATCTTTGTCCGGTAACATGCTGACAATCACAGATGTTAAAATGGCTATAGATTTCGCTATCGGTGACGACAACATGGTGGCCGCACTACCTGAAATTCAATTCACAGAACAAAGCGACGGAAGCGTTCGCGTAACTATTCCTAAAAAAACAATTATCGATCTTGATATGACCCTAGAAACCGGAGAATTGGTCAGCGCATCTATCGGATATAACCAAGACGGTTTGGATATGATCGTGACCGGCGATCCCGACAACTTCAACTATTCATATTCCGCCAAAGTGCTGGACATGACGTTGGACCATCTGACTATTGATGAAGAGGTAATCGGAGCTAACCTTGCTAAAGCACAGGTTAGCCTGATGGACGTGAACGGCAACTCTACAATCTCAACGTCAGAATTACGGGCATACTCAAAGTCCGCTACCATAGGCGCAATTAAGTATGACGCTGCATTCTCTGATCCTGATTCGGGTGGCAAACTCAAGATTGGGGGAGCCATAAATGATCTGGTTTCTGACAGCACAGGCACAATTCCAAACACTGGCATAAATGCACAAGACTTCGTCGCAATGCTGGATGCAGATTTTGCTGTAAAAGGTGCGTTAACCTACCAAGCTGGCAACCTGGACATCGCATTTGATGGGCCTGATGGCGCAGGCACTGCAACCACGTCTTCCACTGGTGGTGAGGTTGCGTTTGAAATGGGCTCCAATGGCATGAGCTATAACGTTGGTCAAAAAAATCTGGCAGTAAGTGCTTTAGTACCTGATGTTCCATTACC
Source organism: Ascidiaceihabitans sp. (assembly GCA_028388995.1). Lineage (GTDB taxonomy): Bacteria > Pseudomonadota > Alphaproteobacteria > Rhodobacterales > Rhodobacteraceae > Ascidiaceihabitans. The sequence continues at coordinate 10,923 of JAOEQC010000020.1, forward strand.
AATAACACTCATCATGGCCGAGTCTAAATTCAACCTCGCGATGCCACTTCGCGAATCCGACGAAGAACAGGATTTCGCATTTGGATTCGCGATGGCTAATTTCACAGTTTCAGATATGCTGTGGAGCATGTTTGACCCAGCTACAAACTTACCACGCAACCCAGCAACGTTCGCGGTTGATCTGTCCGGCAAGGCAAAAATCCTATTTGATTTCTTTGACCCAGGTCAAGCAGCTGCGTTGGAAAGTAGTGGTGCCGCACCTGGTGAACTGAATGCCCTATCGCTGAATTCAATTGTCATTGATGCCGTTGGGGCTCGCCTCACAGCTGCAGGTGACTTCACATTCGACAACACCGACTTGGTCAGCTTTAATGGCATGCCGCGCCCAACAGGTGGCATTGATCTGAAACTGGTTGGTGGCAATGGTCTGCTGGATAACTTGGTCAACATGGGCATACTCCCAGAGCAACAAGCAATGGGTGCCCGCATGATGATGGGCCTATTCGCCCGTACTGGAACAGAGCCAGACACCGTCACTTCTAAGATTGAGATTAACGACGCAGGTCATATCTTAGCCAACGGTCAGCGCATCCAATAGATCGACGATTTTTTTCGAAAGGGCCATGCAATTCGCGCGGCCCTTTTTTTGGCCAACCCTTGCGCCACGTCCGCAGCAAGGGTACCTCATAACCAACTTCCAAGGGAGACGCCAAATGCCGCAGCCCCTCGACGCGCTGACACAATCACTTTTATCTGCTGCCAAACGTGCAGGGGCCGACGCCGCTGATGCAATGGCAGTTCGAGGCACATCAGTCTCGATTGACGTGCGTGCAGGTGCATTGGAACATGCTGAGCGCTCTGAAGGGATCGATATTGGCCTTCGCGTTTTTGTGGGCCAAAAGGTTGCCAATGTTTCCGCATCCGACACGTCAACACCCACCATTGATGAAATGGCGCAGCGCGCTGTGGCTATGGCGCAAGAGGCACCTGATGATCCCTATGCGGGCCTGGCTGAACCATCTCAGTTGATTACCGATTGGGACATTGATGCGCTCGAATTGCACGATGCCACGCCAGAACCTGCACCCGATACTTTGCAACAAGACGCCGCTGAAGCAGAAGCTGCTGCAATGGACGTTCATGGCATCACCCAAATTCAATCTGCCAGCGCAGCTTATGGCGCACGACAGATTCATCTAGCCGCAAGTAACGGATTTTCGGGCGGATATGCACGGACAGATCGCGCCCTAAGCTGTGTTGCGATTGCTGGCACAGGTACTGGGATGGAGCGCGATTACGCAGGTGACAGTCGCATATTTCAAGCCGATCTGCGCGATGCTGGCGAAATCGGGCGTGAAGCTGCAGAACGCGCCCTTGCCCGCATGGACGCACGCAAACCACCAACCGGATCGTACCCCGTATTGTTCGACGAACGTGTTTCATCGACTTTGATCGGTCATCTTCTCGCCGCAGTAAATGGTGCCTCAGTTGGTCGAGGCGCATCATGGTTGCGCGACTCATTGGGTGAACAAGTTTTACCTCCACACCTATCCGTTCTTGAAGATCCACACCGCCCACGTACAGGTGCATCCCGCCCATTTGATGCTGAAGGTTTGCCAACCACAAAACGTGCAATCATCGAAGATGGTATTTTGACGGGTTGGACATTAGATTTGGCGAATGCGCGCAAATTAGGCATGTCATCTACTGGTAACGCCGCACGTGGTACCGCATCTGGCCCCTCACCTTGCATTTGGAACACCGCGTTAACGCAAGGCACTGCATCCAAGAGCGACCTAATTCGTGACATGGGAACCGGCCTATTAGTGACCTCAATGATCGGTTCAACCATCAATCCAAACACTGGTGATTATTCACGCGGTGCCGCAGGATTGTGGGTGGAAAACGGCGAAGTTCAATATGCGATAAACGAATGCACTATCGCCGGTAAACTGCGTCAGATGTTGATGAGTATTGTTCCAGCAAATGATGCCCGCACCCACCTAAGTCGTGTCGTCCCATCATTGTTGGTTGAGGGAATGACCCTTGCCGGCGAATGACCTAAAACTACTGATCGATGCCGCCTTAATATCCGGGCGCATTGCCACCAGCTATTCTGGCAAAACCGCTAAGAAGTGGGACAAACCCGATGGGACAGGCCCAGTGACCGAAGCTGACTTAGCTGTAAATGATATGCTGTCCGCAACACTTCGCCCAGCCCGCCCAGACTATGGCTGGCTGTCTGAAGAAACCGATGACACAGTTGAACGTCTTGCCCAAAACAAGGTATTCATCCTTGATCCGATCGACGGGACGCGCAGCTATGCTGAGGGTGCCAACACATGGGCACACTCATTTGCTGTGGCCGATCGCGGCTTAATAACGTCCGCTGTCGTATACTTGCCGATGCTTAACAAGATGTACACTGCCGCCTTAGGTAAAGGTGCCCAACTTAATGGCGCACCCATTCAGGTTTCAGATCAAGCGGAACTGACTGGCTCATCTATTTTATCAACCAAAGTAAATGTTGAACCGCGTTTTTGGCCAAACGGTGTGCCTGATTTCAATCGAAATCATCGCCCCTCACTTGCCTACCGCTTAGCGCTTGTTGCTGAAGGCAAGTTCGACGCCATGTTCACTTTCCGTTCAAGTTGGGAATGGGACATTGCTGCAGGTGCGCTAATTGTAAGCGAAGCTGGTGGTAAAATCACTGATCAGACAGGCAACCCATTGGTCTTTAACCAGCCTGACTCGCTATTAAACGGCGTTGTTGCAGGTGGTGCGGATGTCCACGTACAGGCACTTACAGCACTGAAATATAGGTAAAAGGGAATTGGAGTTTTACCATGCCTAAATCCCTTGAATTGTCAGCCTACCGTGCCCTTGTGCGGCGCAACTTTCCAACGAAATACACGCCCACTCAAGATCGCCCCGTTGGCGAAGTCCTTTGGTTGAATGCACCAGAACCTGGGAACGCACTGGCGATACTTGATCTTGCAAAATGGCTTTGTGCGCATCGCGATGGTTTGAGCATTTTGATAACTACGAAAGACACGATCAAGTCCCCAAAACCAGAAGTAATCATTGATGTGGCACCCAGTGAACACCCCCATGATATTGCGGTATTCCTCGAACACTGGCATCCAACGGTCAGCCTATGGCTTTGGGGCGCATTACAACCGAATTTAATAATCGCAACTCATGTAAAAGGCATACAGCTTATCATGGCTGATGCCGATCAAACTGGTTTTGAAAACCGCCGAGATCGCTGGTTGCCAGAGGTTGCACGTGACGTGATGGTTTGCTTTGACAGTGTTCTTGTTCGGTCAAAAGCATCTCAAGCTCGCCTTACAAAGTTAGTACGCAGCGGTACGCCTTTAGAGCTTAGCGGCCCAATTATGGCCGGTAGCGTCTCTCTGCCCTTTGCACAAAGTGATTTCGATGACTTCTCAGCCATATTGGGGGGACGACCCATTTGGTTTGCTGCTGCTGTTCAACCAAATGAAGTCCAAACTGTACTAGCTGCGCACCGCCACGCCCTTCGCCTCTCACATCGTCTGTTGTTGGTTTTGAATCCTGCCAGCGAAGAGCAAGCTTCAGCCTGTGAGGAACAAATGAAAGAAGATGATCTGCGCAACTCGCGTTGGGACGACGGCGAAATGCCAGACGACAATTGCCAGGTCCTACTTGCGAGCGCACAGGACGAACTGGGGCTTTGGTACCGACTTGCACCACTCTCATTTCTTGGAAGTTCTCTAGCATCTGGCCAGCATGGCCTTGACCCACTGCAGGCCGCAGGTTTGGGAACTGCAATCCTATATGGTCCAAATGTTCGCAATTACATGCCCAGCTACACACGGCTTGCGGCTGCGGGCGCTGCACGTATTGTCAATCACACTGGCGCGCTAGGTGTGGCTGTCGCTCAGCTAATTTCACCTGATCACGCTGCCTCTATGGCGATGTCAGGGTGGGATGTTGTATCACAGTGTGCTGATGTGACTGACCGAATTACTGAACTGGTTACAACGGCCCTTGATGCTGTCGAAGAAGGAACCAATTGATGCGTGCACCAAAGTTCTGGGACCACCCATCAAGTTGGCAGGCCATAATACTTGCACCCTTTGGACATCTTTACGCTGCAGCGACCGCACGACGGCTGGCCAATGGATCGCCCTTAAAGCTAAAGATCCCGGTTGTTTGCATCGGTAACATTAACGCTGGTGGTACAGGTAAAACCCCAACCGTTATTGCGGTGACCGAACGTTTGCGTGATCTATATCACACGCCTCATATCGTGAGCCGCGGATATGGCGGCACATTGGAGGGTCCTGTTCGTGTGGACCCTGCAATTCACAATGCTGATCATGTGGGTGATGAACCTTTGTTGCTTGCTGCTTTCGCCGAAGTTTGGGTTTCAAAGGATCGCGCACTGGGTGGCAAAGCCGCGCAAGACGCAGGTGCCACTGTCATCGTTCTTGACGATGGGCACCAAAACCCTGCGCTTCATAAGGATCTATCTATTGTGGTCGTTGATGCCCAACATGGGTTTGGGAATGGTCAATGCTTGCCCGCGGGTCCACTTCGCGAAACCTTAACTGAAGGATTGTCGCGCGCAGATTTATTGCTGTCCATTGGAATGCCAGCGACGCAGAAAACCTTTGCATCTTCACTACCAAATCTTCAAGTACCACATATTTCAGCAGCTTTAGAGCCGCTGGTGACTGGGATGGACTGGGCTGATACCCGGGCGTTCGCCTTTGCCGGAATTGGCCATCCAGAAAAGTTCTTTGCGACCTTACGCGGATTAGGAGCGGAAGTGGTTCACACAGAACCATTGGTTGATCATCAAAAACTGTCCACCAATTTACTTGCCCGTTTCGAAGCAGATGCACGTGCGAAAAGCGCACAATTAGTGACCACGGAAAAGGACGCCGTACGTTTACCACCAGCATTTCGCATGAAGGTCATTACCTTGCCCGTTCGTTTGAAATTTGAAGATGATTGTGCCCTGCAATCAGCACTAAAGAGACTACCGATGGCTAAATAGCCACCGCGCTAGAATTAGAAAATGGCTGGTAAGTCAACGACACGCCAGCCATTGTTTTGAAAAGTTTACTCGAGCTCAGCGTCGATAATTTCTGACATCTCAGCAAAGCTCATGTTCGTGAGCTTCTTACCATTGATGATAAAACTTGGGGTGCTATCGATGTTATCCGCGCCTGCTTTTTCTTGGTACCAAGCGATCAGGGTTTTCGCTTTGTCATTGTCATTCAAGCAGACTTCAAGCGTCTCTCCATCAATACCAGCCAGACGACCAAGCTTGCGCAATTCGTCGATAATTGCCGCTGGCTCACCTGCACGTGTCCACGAAGATTGGGACTGGAACATCAAGTCAGTTAGACCGAAGAATTTCTCAGGACCCGCACAGCGCGCGATCATCGAAGCCCACAAACCGTAACGATCAAAATAGACTTCACGGAAGACAAAGTTGATCTTGTCTGTATCGATGTAGTTTTTCTTTAGGTCCTTAAATGTACCCGCATGAAAGGATGCACAATGCGGGCATGTGTATGATGCATATTCAATCACAGTAACTTTGGCATCTGGGTTACCAATCGTCATGTCAGGAATAGTTGATGTATCGACTTCGGCGTCACCATCAGAATTGTCTGCAACTTCAGTTGCGACAGCTTCTGCCGGTGCTGTCAATTCCGCAGATTGAGATGCGGTGCTTGAGGGTTCGTGTACAAAAATAAAGTACGCGCCAACGCCGACAAGCGCGGCAACAATCATTGGAAAAATGCGTTTCATATCGTAATCCTTAGGTCTGGGTGTTTTTTTGTTTCATTACATTTGTGCCAAGTCGCTCAAGGGCTGCTCTCAGCCCTTCATCCCCGACAGCTTGGGTTGTCTCTGCTGCTCGCTTCACAATTCCTGCATCGAGAACCATTTCACTTACTGATTTTGGGCGATGAATAAAATCAACCTGACCTTCTGCAAAACCAGTGGTCGCAGTTTGCGTGATCCGCACGCGAGAAATGGCGTTGTAGCCATACACAGAATTTACTTTGGCGCGAATTTGTTCCTTTTGCATTTCCAACATAGGCGCTTGGGCACCCGTTGTTAACAATGTTAGTGTCGCGCCCATTCCGCCACGCGCGTAGCTAACTTCGACAGGTCTCGCGATTGAGGAAATATCAGGTCCAGCAATCTCTGCCCAATTGGTCAGCAAACGGCTTTGCGCAAAACCACGGCTTTCGCTGGCCGTGCGAATTCTGTTACCCAACAACGTTGCTGTGCGTTTAAATCCTTTTGTGCTGGTGCGTCGCTGAACCAAAGCTATGTTCCTCACTATCGAAGCCCATGATAGCGGATCACCCCGCCCAGACCAGCGAAACAAGACAATGCGGAGTATAAACATTGCGTGATCTCAGTTCAAATTTGCTTGAATGGTACGATGCACACGCACGCCCAATGCCTTGGCGAACGCCACCTGCCGAAAAAAAGGCTGGCGTGAAGCCTGACCCTTACCGGATTTGGCTATCAGAGGTGATGTTACAACAAACAACAGTCGCAGCCGTCAAAGATTACTTTAACAGGTTCACAACCCGGTGGCCTACAGTTGTGAGCCTTGCTGCCGCTGACGATGGCGATGTGATGGGAGAGTGGGCTGGCTTGGGCTATTATGCCCGTGCACGAAATCTACTGAAATGCGCTCGCGTCATCACTGATGAACATTCGGGGGTCTTTCCTGACGATCACGCGACGCTCCTAACGCTTCCAGGTATCGGTCCATATACCGCAGCCGCGATTTCCTCGATCGCCTTCGATTTACGTCGTGTTGTTGTAGACGGGAACGTAGAACGAGTGATGTCGCGCCTATACGATATACACGCACCTTTACCCGCCTCAAAATTGGAACTAACAGCCAAGGCCGAACACCTAACACCTAACCAACGCACAGGTGACTACGCCCAAGCGGTTATGGATTTGGGCGCAACAATTTGCACCCCCAAGTCACCCGCGTGCGGCATTTGCCCCTGGCATGAACCATGTAAAGCACGGAAAGCTGGAACCGCACCAGACTTACCCAAAAAGACCCCAAAAAATCCAAAACCAATACGCCACGGAACTGTGTATTTAGGCCGTAGGACGGACGGTGCATGGTTGCTTGAACGCAGGCCTGACAAGGGTTTGTTAGGGGGTATGCTAGGCTGGCCTGGGTCTGATTGGATTGACGTCACAACACCACGACCAATAGGTACACCACCAACACCTGCCGACTGGAAGACCGAAGAAAGCGAAGTGCGTCATACATTTACCCACTTTCACCTGTTACTAACAGTCATGACCGCGACAGTAGAAGATGATGAACAACTCTTATTCTTAGGGCACAACGATTTTCGCCCTTCCGACTTGCCGACAGTGATGCGCAAGGCATTTGACCTTATTCAAAAATAAAGCAACCGTAGTTGCGTCAAAATACGTCGAACCATCCAAAGAATTTACCATGACTATTATCGCTGCAGATCTGGCGAAAATTCAGAAGGCCCTCCCTTTCTGGCTGTCATTGGTGCTAATCTCTTTTGCGTGGATTGGTGCATTTTACGGCGGATGGACTGTTTTTCTGCTGCCGCTTTTAACCTGGTACCTTTTCTCAGCGATCGACGTCGCCTTAGGTCTCGACGTGAAGAACGCAGATTTGGACGCAACGGAAGATGATTTTTACTGGTATCACTTCATCACAATGATTTGGGCTCCTGAGCAATTCATCACTGTTTTTGCGCTAATCGCCTATGCCACTGGTGCAGCGCATCTCGCCACATGGGAAAAGGTCGGTTTGTTTTTCGGCGTTGGCGTTCTCACGGGAACCATTGGGATCTATTAAAGCCACGAACTGATGCATCAAAAAAATAAACTTGAACGCCACATGGCAAATTTTTTATTAGGCATGGTCATGTATTCTCATTTCCGCTCTGAGCACATGTTGGTTCATCACCGTTACGCCGCAACACCGCGTGACCCTGTTACTGCGCTGATGGGCGAACATTTTTATCGCTATTTTCCCCGTGTCTTGCGCAATTCCTTTATTTCGACACTTGGTGCAGAAGCAGCAATGCTTGCACGCAAAGATTTGCCTGCGATCGATCGCGGGAACCCGTTCTGGAAATATGCAGCGCTCCAAGGTGGCTTCTTGTTTCTTGCCTTATCTCTGGGTGGGTGGGCCGGTGTTGGACTGTTCCTCCTTCAAGCAGGTATTGCCATTTGGCAGCTAGAGTTGGTCAATTTCATTGAACACTACGGCCTGACCCGCAAACACTTGGGTGAAGGCAAGTATGAGCATGTACAACCACGCCATTCGTGGAACGCAGCATACAAAGCATCCAATTGGTTGTTGATAAATTTGCAGCGCCATTCAGACCACTACTACAAACCTGATCACCGCTTTCCAGTGTTGCAGACCTACACAGAAGCTGACGCGCCTCAATTGCCATATGGTTATCCCATAATGACGATGGCCGCGATGTACCCGCCAATGTTCCGCCGGATCATGAACCCACGCGTACGCAAATGGCGTGAGATGTATTATCCTGAAATCACAGATTGGTCTGCTTATAACACGGCAAAAAACCCCATGCCGCACTAAGTGATTTTACCGGTTCACATAAAAAAACCCCGCCACAAGGGCGGGGTAAAGGTGAGTGCCATTATATGCGGCCTTGGGTAAAGGCCTCCGGCACCAGCGGTGTTCGTAAAACTGTGGTGTGGGTGTCCGATCAGTCGTGCATCTCAGCGCGAACTTGTTGACGCAACAGATCGATAGGAACTTTTTTCCCATCTTTCTTAAAGCACCAATAAGTCCAGCCATTACAGCTTGGCGCGCCTTCAAGGTGAGCACCCACTTGGTGGATTGATCCTTTGATATCATCACCAATAAGGGTGCCGTCTGCACGTACCTTGACTTTGTGACGCTTATTCATCGAATAGAGCTCTTCACCTGGACGCAGCATACCACGTTCAACCAACTGGCCGAACGGAACACGTGGTTCTGCACGTTTAGAAGCGCTGACCTGCAATGCTTCGCGGTCAAATTTGCGTGCATTCGCGATGCGTTTCGTCGCAACCTTACGGTATGCTTCTTCACGCTCGATCCCGATGAAATCACGGCCCAGCATCTTAGCAACCGCACCTGTGGTACCTGTGCCAAAGAACGGATCAAGGATCACATCACCTGGGTTGGTTGAACCAACTAAGATGCGGTGAAGTAAGCTTTCAGGCTTTTGTGTAGGGTGTGCTTTATCGCCAGCTTCGTCTTTCAGGCGTTCGTGGCCAGTGCAGATTGGAAGAACCCAATCGCTGCGCATTTGGATTCCTTCGTTCAGGGCTTTCAAAGCATCGTAGTTAAATGTGTATTTACTAGTTTCGCTCTTGCCAGCCCAGATCATTGTCTCGTGAGCGTTGGTAAAACGTTTGCCACGGAAATTAGGCATTGGGTTTGACTTGCGCCAAACAACGTCATTCAAAATCCAGAAGCCTTCGTTCTGCAACGACGCTCCAACACGGAAAATATTATGGTAGCTGCCAATGACCCAAATCGCACCATTTGGTTTCAGAAGGCGACGTGCGGCCTTAAGCCATGCAGTTGTGAATTCATCATAAGCACGAAAGCTGCTGAATTGGTCCCAGTGATCATCAACCGCATCCACTTTGGAATTATCGGGACGATGCAAGTCACCTTTGAGCTGCAAATTATAGGGCGGATCTGCAAAGATCAGATCAATAGATTCAGCGGGCAGACTGTTCATCACATCGATGCAATCGCCAGCAATAATTTCGTTCAATGGAAGCGGCACAGCCGTCTTCACAGGTGCCACCGCACTCTTAACTTTGGTCATAATTTTCCGCCTCTGCTCGGCTCATTATTGAGCTCGTTCGTTGTCTCCAATCTGAGTCAAAGGCGATTCGAGGTCAATTTCTTTATTAAATCAATTGGTTACTATTTTCTCTTGATACAACATATTGTGTACCGGTTTAAACGAACGTCTATGGTGTGGGGTTACTCCCAAACTCCGTAGCGCCTCCGTGTGCTTTTTTGACCCATAACCCATGTTGGTTTCCCATCCATAACCGGGGTGCTGTTGCGCTAAATCCACTAGGACACAATCTCGACAAACTTTGGCCGCAATTGAGGCCGCAGAAATCGAAACCGATCGACTGTCACCTTTGACCAAAGTCGTTGCAGGAAGCCGCAACCCACGCGGGATCATGTTGCCATCAATCAAAACATGTTCAGGCAGAACCTGCAGACCGGCAATTGCGCGCTCCATCGCTAAGTGCGAGGCACGCAAAATATTGATCTCATCAATTTCAGCAACGGAAGCATGCGCAATCGACACATCCGCACAATCCAACAGCTGCCAGTACAATTCCAAACGCCTCTTAGCAGTCAGCTTTTTTGAATCGTTCAATCCATCAGGAATACATTTGGGGTCCAATACAACAGCTGCTGCAGTCACTGGTCCAGCAAGTGGGCCACATCCAACTTCATCCACCCCAGCAACCCGACACCCTAATTCAGTCTCAAACATGAAATCTGGCAACAGCTCCCCCCTCTTCATTTTACAAAATAAACTCTCGCCGAAGGCTCAAATTCCAAAAGGAATTTCAAACTTCATATTACAGCAAATCTCCGTTCTTTTGCCAGAGACCACGAAAAAGGGGAAGGTGCCCGAACACCCTCCCAACATCTGCAACAACAATGTTGTGCTAGATTAACCCTACCTTTAGAGGTGGGCTAACTTGTAACCCTGCTTGCGCAAGCAACGGGCACCAAAACCAAAGCGTGACCCAAGATCTGTTCTTACACGACGCTCGCAATGTTGTGGCAAACGATGAGTGAAACCATAGTTGCGCTCAAGGCAACGTTGGCCTAAGATTCGTGCAGTTCCACGACGTGTCTCAAAGCTGCGCAAACATTTTCTTGGCAATAGGTGTTGTGAAACACGGCGCGGCAAGGGGCGCGCCTGAACATGTTTCTTCTTTTTCTGAAGCTGCTTTTTCTGCACCTTATTCTTAGGCTGCGAATAAACCTGAGCTTTAGTTTTATTATCCTTGTTGGAATCATGAATTACGGCACCCACTATTGCGATGCCAAGTAGCGCAGCCAGTGCACGACCAACGTCCTCTTGATTAGCTCGTGCAGGCGCTGCTGCAAAACCAGTAAGTAAAATCGAAGTGGCAACAACAGTTGCTATAAATTTGCGGTGCATGTGATCGACCCTTTCTATGGATACAATATTGCCGCTGATGGTATGCGGCTGTGATGCAACCAATTTGGACTTGACCCATTCAGACAGGCAATAACACCGCAATGTTATTGAATATCGGATCCCAACACCCTGCATTGTTATTGAATATCAAAGCCGACTTGCTCATGATCTGAAATATGAAATATACATTCGTCTCACTTTGCACAGCAGCAAGCTTGCTTTTCGCAGCTCCTGCCTTTGCCGAAAACTGCTATGCCGATTATAAGGCAAAGCAAGATAACCCTTTGCGTCTGCATTATGGCGTCATCGAAATCGATGGCCCTTGCGATGCAGAATCCGCAAGATCCGAAGCAGCGTCACTCCTCCAAGCCGAGGGCTGGACCTTACTCTCTTTACTCTCCACATTCGGGGCGGATGGCCTCGCAGAAAGGAAACAGAGTGCAGGACACTATTACCTCCGCTTCTGAAACGCGCAACACAGGCACCCGCCTTGTCGGTTTTGGCCTTGCAGCAATCGTCATAATTTTGCTGCTTGCAGCAATTTTTCTTTTTTACAATTTACCTGATGCCAATGCTTTCAACCAACGTGTCGAAGATATCTTTACATCCTATGACGGTCTGACCAGTCAATCAGAGATCAAGCTGTTAGAAATACTTGCCCAATCGGGCACAGCCTTTTCTGACGTTTTGTTCAGCTATCGGAGCATTATCTTTGTGCTGCTTATCTTTGCAACAGCCCTCTTGATCGCGTCGCTCGTTTTCCTTGTCATGCTGGTTATCCTGAACCGTCGGATAGCACAAATTGAACGAGTAGGTATCGAGGTGAACTCACTGCTGATCAGTCGCAAAGAAAATACCGTTTATCTAAACGACATGGGTTTCAAACTAACAGACGCTGCTATGGAAACTATGTCGCTATTGGCTGAGGCTCGTATGGATGACGATTTTCTTTCGGGGTCAGAAATTGAAGGCATTATTTCAGGTCGCCCTGCATCGGACTGCGAAGAAGCTGCAGGTGCTACAAGGATCAAGCGTTTGCGCGATACATTAGGCAATCAGATGGTCAGCGAACTGTTGGTCAAAAACGTCGCCCGCCGTGGCTACATGCTTGCCGTCGGCAAGGACGTCATCAAAGTCCACTAAATAGCTGGTCAAACCAAACTTCACGGGCTTAGGTTGTTTTAACTCCTGTCTGTGAAGGACATAATCATGCCTGCTCCCACAAATACGTTCAAACACGCCCTCGCAAATGGCGAAACACTTATTGGTTGCTGGCTGAGCCTTGCGAACAGTTATTCAACTGAAGCTATGGGTTCGACGGGCTTTGACTGGCTTTTGATTGATGCAGAGCACGCACCAAACGATCTTCGGTCATTGCGAGATCAACTGATAACCCTCGATGCCAGCCCAACAACTGCTGTTATCCGCGTTCCAATTGGCGAAACATGGATAATCAAACAAGTTCTAGATCTTGGAGCACAGACACTTCTGGTGCCAATGGTTGAAAGCGCCGAACAAGCTCGCGAACTGGTCCGCGCATGTCGCTATCCACCAGAAGGAGTTCGTGGAGTGGGCTATGTCACTACACGTGCAGCAGGTTTCGGAACCATCCCCGATTACGGCAAGACAGCCGATAATGAAATTTGTCTTTTGATCCAAGTTGAAAACAGTGCGGGGCTTGAGGCGTTGGACGAGATTATTGAAGTTGATGGTATCGATGGTGTGTTTATTGGACCCGCAGACCTGTCTGCAGATCTTGGACACATGAGCGATATGATGCACCCTGACATGCAATCAGTTATCATGTCCGCTTTGAAAAAAATTGCAGCAAGCGGCAAAGCACCTGGAATTCTAAGTCTAGATGATGGGATGACCCAAAAGTCGCTGGCAGCTGGTGCGAAGTTTGTAGCAGTTGGCATCGACATTGTCACGCTAACCAATCACTCACGCGCCCTTTCAACCAAGTGGAAATCTAACCTTTGAAATTCAGGTCACTGAACTGTCTCTATTTCCCAAACAGCCCATGCGCATTTAGAAAGACCTAAACTATGTATCTCGGATTGCTTCTATTGGCTCTGGCCTATGTCCTCAGCCAATTCTTTCGCGCCTTCTTGGCTGTCATCAGTGTTCCGCTGGAAACCGAGCTTGGGATTGGTGCAGAGGCACTGGCCACTGCAAATGGGCTTTGGTTCATCAGCTTTGCCGCAATGCAAATTCCTGTGGGCTGTTCCCTAGATACATTAGGCCCAAAACGAACAGCCTCAGTTTTGCTTCTTGTTAGTGGTACCGGTGGATCCTTGCTATTCGCGGTCGCAACTTCTGCGTTTCATGTTAATATCGCGATGATGCTGATCGGCGTAGGCTGTGCCCCTATACTGATGGCAGCTTATTATATCTTTGCACGTGAATTTCCACCGATCCAGTTCGCGACGCTTGCAGCATCAATGATTGGCGTCGGCACCTTCGGTAACCTGCTCGCCTCATACCCAATGGCATTTGCTGAAACGATGATTGGCTGGAGAGCCACCATGGTGTGCCTTGCCGTCCTTTGCGCAATCATTGCGGTTGGCGTTCAGGTCACCGTTAAGGACCCTAAAAAAGCCGTGAGCAAAACAAAAGGATCACTATTGGATGTATTGCGCATCCCAGCACTATGGCTGATCGCACCGATAGCAATCGTGGGCTATGTACCTGCAGCTGCAATTCGCGGTGCATGGATGGGACCATACCTTAATGAGGTTCATGGACTTTCGAGCAGCGAAATCGGGACTGCGGCATTGATAATGGGAATCGCAATGATCGGTGGCGTCTTTCTGTATGGTCCGCTTGATCGTTGGTTTGGAACACGAAAGTGGGTCGTATTTGGCGGCAATATCCTTACCTTGAGCTGCTTGCTTGGGCTCTATGGCTTTGGTGCATCTTCATACATCGTGACAATTATTATGCTGTGCGGCGTTGGCTTCTTTGGTGCAACTTTTCCAGTTGTAATTGCCCACGGCAAAGGTTTCTTTCCTGCACACTTAACGGGACGCGGCGTGACCTTGTTGAACATGTTCAGCATTGGTGGCGTGGGTCTTGCCCAAATGGTCGCACGACCATTGCACGATTCATATCAAGGCACCGATGTAGCCGCATCATTTGCCGCCGTATTCCTATTGTTTGCGGTGATGTTGATCACAGGTCTATCGCTCTACCTGTTCTCACAAGACAACACTGACTAGGATAAATCGACGCCTCGTTACTGCAATGCCCCTCGCCCCCTTCCCCCCAAGCAGATTCGGGTGTAGGGGGGCGCGGACCATCATCACACATATTGGAGATCAAAAGATGGGTTACCGCCTTGTCGTAGTGGGGGCCACAGGAAATGTGGGCCGCGAAATGCTAAACATTCTGGACGAACGTCAGTTCCCAGTTGATGAACTTGTCGTGCTTGCGTCACGCAATTCATTGGGAACGGAAGTTTCGTTTGGTGATAAGACACTTAAGACGAAGGACCTAGATACTTTTGATTTCACGGGCTGGGACATCGCTTTGTTCGCCGTCGGTTCTGAGGCTACGAAAAAGTACGCGCCAACTGCGGCGGCGACTGGCTGTATCGTAATCGATAACTCTTCACTTTACCGCTACGACCCCGACGTTCCGTTGGTTGTGCCAGAGGTGAACCCAGAAGCCGTTCTTGATTACCACAAGAAAAACATCATCGCGAACCCCAACTGTTCAACAGCTCAGATGGTTGTTGCACTGAAGCCATTGCATGATCGCGCAAAAATCAAACGCGTTGTTGTGTCTACCTACCAGTCCGTTTCCGGCTCTGGCAAAGGCGGCATTGATGAGCTGTGGGATCAAACAAAGTCGATCTACAACCCAGTAGACGAAAAGCCTGCAAAACAGTTCACAAAGCAAATCGCTTTTAACGTGATCCCGCACATCGACGTTTTCATGGAAGACGGTACCACGAAAGAAGAGTGGAAAATGGTCGTTGAAACCAAAAAGATCATCGATACAAGCATCAAGGTCACAGCGACCTGCGTGCGTGTGCCTGTGTTCGTTGGCCACTCCGAAGCGATCAACATCGAATTCGAAGAGTTCCTTGATGAAGACGAAGCACGCGACATCTTGCGCGAAGCACCTGGCGTCATGGTGATCGATAAACGTGAAGACGGTGGCTATGTCACACCCGTTGAATGCGTTGGCGATTACGCAACATTCATCAGCCGCATCCGTCAGGACAGCACAATCGATAATGGCCTAAACCTATGGTGCGTTTCGGACAACTTGCGCAAAGGCGCTGCATTGAACGCAGTTCAGATTGCAGAGACGTTGGGCACGCGTGTGTTGAAAAAAGGCTAACTTCCGCCGAAAATACACGATTTAAAGGGGTACCTCGCGGTGCCCCTTTTCTTTTGGTCGCCTTTTATCTTGGGTATGACAGCACAGATCGTGCTCCCATTGATGAACAAAGGTTTTTACCATTATGCGTTTTGCTACACTTTTATTGGCTGTATCTCCGTCTTTCGTTTTCGCAGACACAATCGTGGCGCGGATCGCGCCAACAGATGTCACCGTTTTCACGCAAGGGGCCGAAGTGACACGCACGGGTCAGATTGACCTGCCCGCTGATATACATGAGATCGTCATTCCAGACATGCGGCCCAACAATGGCGGAACCGACACTCCGACGGTCACCCTTTCTGGAGCCACATTGATCGCTGAGAGTCGGCAAAACAACAACTCAATCGCACAACTTGAACCTGAGACCGAAGAGTACGCAGTCGCAAAAGCAGCCCTAGAAACCGCACAAGATGCGGTTACAGCATTGGAGGATGAAATTTCCAAAAAACAGTTGGAAATCACAGCCGCCAATGCCCAACTTGAATTCTTAAAATCATTGTCCAATAGCGATACCTTGCCAGATGGTATCGACACCCTGCGTGATCTTTCGCAAATGTTTTCCGAAGAAACCCTAAATGCTAACCTTGCAATTCAAGACGCTGAAAATGCTGAACGTAAACTCAGGAAGAACTTTCCTGAGTTACAGAAGGCTGTTGCTGCAGCACAGCGAGTACTCGACGCTCTATTGCCCCCAACAGATAGGTTCGCGCAACTCACTTTAACCGTCTCAGTGCCTGTCGCCACCAGGAGCAGCATCTCCAGCAAATACCTTGTACGTGACGCAGCTTGGCGCCCTGTTTATGATATGCGCCTCACTACCGAAGATGATCCCAAGCTGGTCGTAGAACGTGGTGCCTTGCTGCTTCAACAATCTGGGGAGCGATGGAATGACGTCAACCTGACTCTTTCTACATTCAGGTTAAAAGAACGCTCAGAACCTTCGCGTATCTTCCCACAACCTATGCGAATTTAAGATCCAGATTTGATGGCGAAACGCCAATTGAGCTCACGCGTTCATTCTTTATACGCAAAAGCCGATATGATCCTCGAAGCGCCTGCTATAATAGAAGAACCCTCTGGTGGTGTTGCTGATCTTTCAGGGATAGCCGCACAATATAATTTTGAGTACGCCATATCCCTGGACAGCACTGGCGATTTCACCCGTGTCGCATTGGGGGCGCTAGATTTTGATGCAGAAATCGAAGCCCGCGCCGTGCCGCTTAACAACACAACCGCTTATCGCATGGAGATATTTACCAACGCCAGTGGCGAACGCATTTTACCAGCTGAAGCGAGCTTATATGTCGATGGTCGATTAATTTCTGATTCATACGTGAACCAAATCGTACCCGGAGCGGAAACAGAATTGGGATTTGGGCCAATACATGGCTTGCGCTTGACGCGTACTACATTGGATCGAAACGAAGGCGACCGCGTAATCATCAAACGTTCTAACGAAATCACAGAAACTGTGCGCATTGATGTGGAAAATTGACTGGGGACAATCGGAACGTCACCTTGTTAGATCGCGTACCTTACGCAGAACAAGAGGATCTGATCATCGATTGATCAGCATCCCCTCGTCCAACTGCAACAGATTATGGAGATATGCGCGGCGTGTTGCATTGGGATTTGGATATCAAGTCAGGCACCACACAATCTGTGAACCTAAAGACAAAGATCACATGGCCTGAAGGGATGGTCCTTCGTTGAGTCGAACGTAAGCCCCACATATAAAGTGGGGCTTATTTTCTAAACAGCCTGAAATTCTTTGACGGTAGGGTTGTAAGATTCTAATCCACCTTCGCCGATATCTGTCCAAAGTCCATGCATCGACAAAACGCCTTGATCGACGCGTTCTTTGATGAACGGGAAAGTCATTAGATTTTCTAAGGATGTTACAACAGAGTATTTTTCCAACTGGCGCGCTTGTTCTTCTGGATCAGTTTCATCCGCAACCAGTCCGTATTTAGGGCGCAGAATATCCATCCAACGACCCACAAAACTTGCCTTTTCTTCCAGCTCGGGCGCATTGCCTTTGCACATGTCGATACAGCCCTGAACACCACCACAATTTGAATGCCCAAGAACAATCAAATGGGCCACATTCAACGCAGTTACAGCATATTCGATTGCAGCGCTGGTCCCGTGATAATCGCCATCAGGCTCAAAAGGTGGGACCAAGTTTGCGATATTACGGTGGATAAAGAACTCACCCTGATCCGCGCCGAAAATAGATGTCACATGAACACGGCTGTCACAGCACGAGATCACCATTGCGCGGGGGCGCTGACCCTCGGACGCTAGACGGCGATACCATGCTTGGTTCTCAGAATAGGTTGTCGCCTTCCAACCATGGTAACGCTGTAACAGATATGACGGCAATGGTTTCGCTTGATCCATTTTATTTTCCCAACTTCAAAAGAACTTTCACCGTAAATAGCTCGTATCCGCGACGAATTCGAGGGGAAAAGATCAAATCGGAATGTCCGACGTTTCCGTGGTCGTGGGGCATGTCACTGCCTGTATCGATAACGAGGATGCAACCGTGCTTGCATCCTCATTGGCCCGATTGTTGCGGATTGGTGAGAAATCTTTGTCCACAATGTGGGATTCACAGGACAGCATCATCTGAACCTGCTTGCAGCGAATATTACAGCCGTTAGGCTAGGTTAAAATTGACCTTGAAAGGTGCCCAATGTCTGTTCAATTCGCTGCTGCTACGTCCACTTCAATTCCAGTCCACGTCATTGACCAAAATAATCTTGACGCTTGGATATCGCAGCAAACGCCAATGACACAAGCATGGGTGGTGGCGAACGGGTTTAATGCCGGTTTGCATCAGGCATTGGTTGTACCATCATCCGACGGTGGCCCATTGATGGCCTTAGCTGGTTACGGGAACTCCGCAACCCGCAAGCGTGGTCGTTTTCATTTGGCAGGTGCTGCAGGAAAGTTACCCGAAGGAACATACCACATCGCGTCTGGTATTGCTGATGCAAACCGAGCCCACGAAGCACTTGGATGGTTATTACAATCTTATCGGTTCGACCGCTACAAGTCAGTCCCTGCAATGAAAGCGCAACTTGTAGCCCCCGAAGGCGTGGATGCTGAAGAAATCACAGCGCTGGCACAAAGCGAAGCTTTGACAAGGAACCTGATTAACACCCCCGCCTCAGACATGGGACCGCCGCAACTAGAGCAGGCCGCACGTACACTAGCCCAAGAATTCGGCGCATCTATTGACGTTATTTTAGGCGACGACTTGTTAACCCAAAACTTGCCAATGATTCACACGGTTGGTCGCGCGGCAGATCGCGCGCCACGTTTGATTGATATGCGCTGGGGAAGTAAGGGGCCGACACTTACCTTAGTCGGAAAAGGCGTTTGTTTCGATACTGGTGGCCTAAATATCAAACCCGGTGGCTCAATGGGCCTGATGAAGAAAGATATGGGTGGGTCTGCTGCCGTGCTAGGTTTATCGCGTATGATCATGGCGACCGATCAAACAATCCAATTGCGCGTACTTATTCCAGCTGTTGAAAACTCAATCTCTGCCAATGCATTTCGACCTCAAGATATTCTGACTTCTCGAAAAGGTCTAACCGTCGAAATCAACAACACCGACGCTGAGGGACGTTTGGTTTTAGCTGACGCGCTGGCACTCGCTGATGAAGAAAAACCTGATCTGATTATCTCAATGGCGACACTTACTGGCGCTGCCCGTGTTGCCGTTGGACCAGACTTGGCCCCTTACTTTACAGATAACTCTAAACTTGCGAGTGCGCTTGAAACAGCTGCGGAAAGCCATGCTGACCCTGTATGGAGGCTGCCATTTCATGAGCCATATGAAGCTATGATTGAGCCCGGTATCGCTGACCTCGACAATGCCCCTAAAGGAGGGTTCGCAGGATGCATAACCGCAGCACTTTTCCTACGCCGTTTTGTGACAGAGACACCGCGATACATGCATTTTGACATTTATGGCTGGCAACCCAATGCTGCACCAGCTCGTGCGAAAGGCGGCGTGGGGCAGGCAACTCGTGCATTGTTTGAAGCACTTAAAACTGCGCTCTGACGATGACTGATCCACGCACCACACCAGACCCAAATATTGTTTCAAAACGAACACCAGCGAGGGTATCTGTGCCCTTTTCTGATCTAAATAGGCACGCTGGGCACAAGCGAGATCGACAAGTGTTGCTTGGAGAGCGAGTAACAATCTTGGGAAGCGTGGATGGGCATTCCTACGTTGTTACGGAAAAGGATAACTACGTAGGTTTTATAAACAGTAGTCACTTATGCGCCGACCATCCTACAACACACCGCATTAGCGCGTTGGCAAGCCATACTTACGGCGAAGCCTATATGAAATCGGCTGATCGCATCTCTTTGAGTCATGGTTCTTTGGTAAGGGTTACGGAAGAGACCGAGAAGTTTGCAAAGACAGAATACGGCTACATTCCAAAACAACATCTTTGCAAAGTCGAAGACAGAGATACGGCATATGTTGAAACCGCTAAGCTGTTTTTGGGCACACCCTATCTATGGGGCGGCAACTCTAACACCGGCATTGATTGTTCTGGCTTGGTACAGGCCGCACTTACGGCAAGTGGCATCCCATGCCCTGGGGACAGTGATCAGCAAGAAAAGCAATTAGGAAAAACCGTATCACCCAATTCTCGCATGGAATCCGGCGACTTTATATTTTGGAAAGGACACATTGCACTTGCAGTAGATG
>JAOEQC010000021.1 GCA_028388995.1 Ascidiaceihabitans sp.
ACTGCCCATCTGGCTGGGCATGTGACATCATCAACAACAACAACCTGATTGCTTTGAAAGCAGAAGAGGGTGGCCTAGAGCGCTTCCAGCACGGTTCTGGTGAAACTCTTCAGACTTCCATCGCGGCTGCATACGCAGACAAAGCACCATGGTTCGGTTACTACTGGGCACCAACAGCTGTCTTGGGCAAGTACCCAATGGTTGCTGTTACTGTTGGCGAATACAATGCTGAAGCACACACATGTAACGGTTCTGTAGACTGTGCAGACCCGTCTTTCTCTGCGTACCCAGCAGCTAATGTTGTAACTGCAGCTTCTCAAGCATTCGTTGAGCGTGAGCCAGCAATCGCTGAGTTGATGAAGAACGTAGCCTTCACAAATGCTCAGATGGGCGAAGTTCTTGCATGGCGTCTAGACAACAACGCTTCTTACGACGAAGCGGCTGTTTACTTCTTGACCAACAACAAAGAGCTTTGGGCTAACTGGTTGAACGACGAAGCCAAAGGTAAATTGGCTGCTCTACTTAAATAAAAATTAATACGAGCCCGCAGCCTGAAACATGGCTGCGGGCCTTTCGTTTTTGGGGAGACGCAGATGGCGACCTACGATTGGGGTTTTAATGCGCTTGGACTGCGCGACTGGTGCGATGCAGGTACGTCCGAAGCGCCAATGTCAATGGCTGACTTACTCGCCGAGACAGGCAATGCAGTCGAAGAACCGTTCTATGCAATTCCGTTCCCGTCATTGGACGCGTTGAACGAAGCGTGTGGTAAAATCACACAGACCCGCGATGTTGTAAAAGGTTTGGAAGAAGGCTTTTTGGCCATCCGTCCTGCTTTGCGCACCATTCTTGATCCTATTACGCAGCCACTGTCATGGATGTTGGACGGTACATTGTACCTGTTCACCCAAGCCCCTTGGTTCCTGATTGTGGCGATGCTTTTGCTCGTCACATGGTATGCGACACGTTCCGTTTCAGTGATGCTGTTCAACGCATTTTGTCTAAGCTTCTTTGCGTTCGTTGATCACTTTGAGCCAGCGATGGAGACCCTTGCCGTTATCTTAGTCTGCACGGTGATATCGGCCATATTCGGCATCCCTATCGGCATCGCGATGTCGAAATCAAACAGGCTTCAGCGCATGGTTATTCCCGTTTTGGACTTGCTCCAAACTTTACCGACCTTCGTTTATTTGATCCCTCTCATCTTCTTGTTCCCGATCGGTGAATCACGCCTGTACGGTATCGCGATCACGCTTTACGCAATTGTGCCGATCATCCGTTTGACTGACCTAGGCATCCGCCTTGTCGATCAAGATGTGATTGAAGCGGGCAATGCCTTCGGGATGAATGCCCGTCAGAAATTGTCAAAAGTCGAACTACCACTGGCGCTACCGAATATCATGGCAGGTTTGAACCAAACCATCATGATGAGTTTGGCGATGGTTGTGATCGCATCCATGGTTACAGCACCCGGTCTGGGTGTTCTTGTCCTTCGTGGCATTCGTAACTTGGAACTAGGTGTCGGTCTCATGGCTGGGATCTGTATCGTTTTACTTGCTGTTATGTTGGACCGCACATCAAAAGCTGCCTTGTCACGGATTGACCGTGCCAAAAGCAAAACATCGTAAGGGGCCAGCACATGATAAAAAATACACCAAAAGTTAAACTGCGCGGCCTCTTTAAGATTTTTGGCGCTGATGATAAGTCAGTTTTGCCACATGTTCAAAATGGCATGGGCAAAGAGGAATTGCTTGAAAAACACAAACACGTTTTGGGTCTTCAATCGATCGACGTGGACATGCAAGCTGGTGAAATCACTGTCGTGATGGGCCTTTCTGGTTCGGGGAAATCTACCCTCATTCGTCACCTTAACCGTCTGATTGAGCCCACTGCTGGTGAGATCGTTGTAGATGGTGAAGACGTTACACAACTGTCCCAAGCTGATCTTCGCACTTTACGCCAAGAGAAGATGTCGATGGTGTTCCAGAAGTTCGCGCTGCTGCCACACCGTACAGTGCAGCAGAACGCAGCCATGTCATTGGACGTACGTGGGATGGACAAAGAAACCCAAGACACTGAGGCCCGCAAATGGCTAGAGCGTGTTGGGTTAGGTGGTTATGAAGACCACTATCCATCACAACTGTCAGGGGGAATGCAGCAACGTGTGGGCATCGCCCGTGCGCTGACCGCAAACACTGACATCATGTTGATGGACGAGGCATTTTCTGCCCTCGACCCTTTGATCCGCACAGACATGCAAGACTTGTTGCTTGAGCTACAGCTTGAGCTGAAGAAAACGATCATCTTCATTACGCACGACTTGGACGAAGCGCTCAAATTGGCGGACCATCTTGTGATCCTCAAAGACGGTGCTGTCGTTCAACAGGGCGAGCCGCAAGGCATTCTGCTGAACCCAGCAGATCCCTACATCGAGGACTTTGTAAGCGACATCAATCGCGCTCGCGTTCTGCGTATTCGTTCCATTACGAACCCGTTGAAGAGTAAGAAATTTGCTGGCGACGTTGAGGCCGATGACAACCTTGAATCTTTGATTGCGCTGTCAGAGGGCGATACCGCATTGACCTACCGCGTAATGAGCGACGGCGAGCCAATCGGCGAGTTGAACATGCGGGATCTGGTCAAGGCACTGGTTCCACGCATCTCAAGCACGCAAGCGGCTTAGTACATCTAGCAGAGCGGGCTTTGGTTCGCTCTGCACCGCCTATCTCTATTTTTGTCCGTTGAAGACAAACAGCGTTTCGCCATTGATCTGATAGTTATTGATCGACGCAGCCGACTTGTCGCTGAGAAACCATTCCTCCAATTGCATCGCCATCTCATACTGCACAGTCGGATGCTTTGCCGGATTGACCGCTAAATATGCGTACTGGTTGAACAGCACTGGATCGCCTGAAAACAGCAGCGCCAAATCGCCCTTGTTCTTGAAATTTAGCCAGCTCGCCCGATCCGATAGGATGTAAGCATTGAGGGCAGATGCGGTGTTTAAGGCGGTTCCCATCCCGGCCCCGACGGCGTTGTACCAAGAGCCAAATGTAGCTGGCTCTCGTTCAGCGATCTGCCATACTTTCAGTTCCGCTTTGTGCGTTCCACTGTCATCACCACGACTGACATATGTCGCCTGAGCGTCTGCTATTCTTTGCAGGCTTTCGGCCGCGCCGCTTGTTGCGCCAATCTGAGCCTTGTCCGATTTAGGACCAATCAGCACAAAATCATTGTACATGATTTCGCGGCGGTGCGTGCCGAACCCATCCGCAACAAACACCTCTTCAGAAACCCGCGAATGGACTAAGATCGCGTCAACGTCCCCCGCTTCGCCCAGCCTCAATGCTTGGCCCGTGCCGACAACCAGCAACTGTAGGTCTATTCCAAGGTCCGCTTCGATCTCAGGAAGCAGGACATCTGCCAGTCCAGAGTTTTCAAACGAAGTGGTCACGGCAAGCTTCAGCGTATCTGCCTGCGTCATGCTTGCTGCACAAAAAAATGTAGCGGAAATAAGCGTACGTATCATTCCAGGATATCACCTTTGAGGAACGCCTTCAGTTCAGATGTCTTGGGTGCATCAAACACATTGGGTGCCAAACCCGTTTCAGCGATACGCCCTGATTTCATAAAAATTACATCAGCAGCAAGGCGGCGCGCCTGCCCCATATCATGAGTGGCCATAATAATGCGTGTTCCAGCAGCGGCCGTTTCCAGCAAAAGCGTTTCAATTTCGCGAGTCGATTGGCCGTCTAGATTGGAACATGGTTCGTCTAAGAACAAAACTTCAGGGTCACGGATCAAGGCCCGTGCGATAGCAAGTTTTTGTCGTTCACCACCCGACAAGCGCATCGCAGATCTGTTTGCAACTTTGCCAAGGCCAATGCGTTCGATCCAATACTCCACGGCTGTATTGATTTCTGGTTTTGGGCGCTTAATCAGGTATAGAGGATAGCTGAGGTTTTCAGAAACTGTGCGACGTAACACAACGGGTGATTGGAATACATAGGCATGGTTTGCGTGATCCGGTTGTGCCCATTCAGCGGTGCCCTCTGAAATACGCTCGATCCCGTGCATCACGCGCAAAAGCGTCGTCTTACCTGACCCATTGGGACCGATCACCATTGTAGGACCACCTTGATCAATCACCAGATCGATTGGGCCTAAAACGATCTTACCACGGCGCCGAACACTTAAATTCGAGAGGGCCAATGGAAACATGTTACTCACCACCTCCCCTCCCTTTCTGTACGTGACAACCAGTGGATTAAGATATTAACAAACAGCGCGAGACCAATAAGAACAAAGCCAAGGCCTAGCGCTAATGCAAAGTCACCCTTTCCCGTTTCCAGCGCAATCGCTGTCGTCAAAACGCGCGTCGCATGTTCAATGTTTCCACCAACGATCATGATCGCCCCGACCTCACCAATGGCGCGACCGAAACCAGCAAGACCCGCAGTCAAAAGATTGCGTCTTCCATCCCAGATCAATGTTTTGATCCGCCGCCATTTACTGGTGTTCAGCGAGATAAGAAGGTCATGGTATTCCGCCCAAAGTTCGCGCATCGCTTGGTGCGAAATTGAGGCGATAATTGGGGTAATAATCACAATTTGGACAATGATCATGGCCCATGGCGTGAATAACAAACCAAAGACACCAAAGGGACCAGAACGAGATAAGAGTATATAAAAGATCAAACCAACAACAACTGGTGGTAATCCCATCAGCGCATTCATTATTGAAATAACTAGCCGCCGGTACTTGAACCGTTGCACCGCAAGGAATGCGCCAAAAGGCATTGCAACCGCTGAGGCAATGATTACCGCCGTCAAACTGACCTGTAGTGACCGCAAGCTGATTTCCCAAAGTTCAGCGTCAAACGTCACAATAAGACGCAGCGCGGCAAACAATCCGTGGGATATGTCATTCATCTAGATCCGTACCTGCCGAGGGAATTCTAACGCTAGGATATAGAGTTCTTAGATACAAGAACAGGCGCGGAATGATCCACGCCTGTTCAAGAACTGAATTGTCGTTAGCTTTATTGCCAATCAGCAATCCCAAAGATCTTTTGTGCAACTGGAAGGTTCTTCGCCACAGCACTTAGATTAACGTCATCCGCTTTGAAGAGACCCAGTTTTGCAACAGACTCGCTAAGCCCAACACCGGCTACAGCTGGATATTCGTCGTTACCAGCAGAGAAGTATTTCTGAGCCTGATCTGATGCTAAGTACTCAAGGAACTTAACTGCGTTATCACGGTTCGGGGCATTCTTAGCCACTCCAGCGCCTGATAGGTTCATGTGCGCGCCTTCAGCTTCTTGTGATGGAAACACCCAACCGATCATATCAATGTCAGCCGTTACACCTTTTACATCGCGACGCAGTGCGCGGGCGAAATAGTATGTGTTTGAGATAGAAATTTCACATTCACCAGAAACCAGCCCCCGCAACTGATCCGTATCACCGCCTTGGGGTTTACGAGCAAAGTTCGAGACAAAGCCTTTTGCCCACTCAGTTGCTGCTTCTTCACCATGATTTTCGATCACAGCGGACAACAGCGTTTGCGAATAAACATTGGTTGAAGAACGGTGACACACCATACTTTTGTAGGCCGGATCAGCCAGATCAAGATAAGATGCAGGTGGGTTAGTCACATCGTTTTTATCAAAGAAGATAATCCGTGCACGTTGTGAGAAGCCAAACCATTGATTGGCAGAATCTTGTAGCTTGCTTGGAATACGCGCCTCTAAAACTGCGCTGTCGGTCGATTGCAAAACACCAGCGTCTTTTGCACGTTCCAGGCGGGAAGTATCCACCGTGATCAAAATATCAGCCGGAGAATTCAAACCTTCGGCCGTCATGCGTGCAATCAACTCATCCGCTTTACCCTCGATACGGTTAACGGTGATGCCTGTCTGCTCAGTGAACTCAGAATAAAGACGTTCGTCAGTGTCGTAGTGGCGTGAGGAATAGAGATTAACTTCACCCTCTGCAAAAGCGACTGAGTAACTGGACGCGATCAAGGCTGTGACAAGTACTGGTAGTTTCAATTTCATGGACATGACGCCCTCCAAGATTCACTTACAATTCCAGTCAACTAACGGATTTTGGGGAGATTGCAAGGTTCTTGACTAAAATAGTCAGAATTAATTTTCTTAATCAAACCGCCCGCTGAAGGTACCCACCGAAATTTTGGATACCTCAAGTTTGTTACGTACTGTGTTGGCCATCTGAACTGCAGTAGCCCCATCCCCATGCAAGCAAATCGTATCGATAGGCGTTGGGATGTGTTTGCCGCTTTCTGTAATAATTGCTTGGGCCTGCACCATCTCTACCACCCGTTTTCCTGCAAGTTCAGCATCGTGGATGACCGCTCCCTGTTTATTTCGATCAACAAGCGTTGCGTCGTCATTGTAGGCGCGATCGGCGAAAATTTCGCAAGCATAAGCGCAACCCAAAGATTGCACAGCTTTCACCTGTTCTGTCGCTGCCAAAACCATAATTATTAAATTTGGATCGACCGATAATGCGGCCTCATACAGTGCGTATGCCATTGATTCGTCTTCACACGTCATGTTCGACATCGCGCCATGTAGTTTCAAATGTCGGACCTTTGTACCCAACGCACGTGCCATTCCAAGTGATCCACCCACCTGAACACGAATAGAGTTTTGCAACGAAGCAATAGGAACATGCATTCTGCGCCGGCCAAATCCCTGCAGATCAGGAAAGCCTGGATGCGTACCGATCCCAACACCATTGTCACGCGCAAGCGCCATAGTTGCGGCCATCACATCGGGGTCACCAGCATGCGCACCACAAGCTATGTTGGCTGATGATACAATATTGAGCAAAGCTGCATCATCACCCATTTTCCACAGACCAAAGCTTTCACCCATATCAGCATTCAGATCGACTTGCTTCATTTCAAATTATCCTTCATCCAAGGGAGCGTTCTTGGCAGAAATTGCACCGCTAATCAGCTGATAACTGAGCAAATCTTGGATCGTTGTTACGTCTCGGATCAACGGCTTAATTGATTTAGTTAGACCTGAAAGTACTGCACTGGCGCGGGCCTGTATCGCAGCACCCTCTTCAAGTGTTACCAATTCAAATTTAAGGGAACTGCCAATCGGTGCTTGCGAAATTTTGTTTAAATCGCAAGGTAAGATCGTCCCGATGCGAGGATAACCACCTGTCGTTTGGCACTCATGCATCAAGACAAATGGCGTCCCATCTCCAGTAATCTGAATGTCACCTGCAATGGTCACTTCGGAAACGATGTTCAATTGTCCACCTGATTGGAAACCTTCACCGTCAAAGTCCATCCGAATACCTTGGCGGTTTCCACGCGGATCACGGCGAAACTCAGTTTTGGTGAAACGGGTCATCGTACTATCTTCGAATTTGTCGCTTTGCATGCTGCGTACGAAACAGATTTTACCGCCGTCTAAGCGTTGCTCAGGAACCACATGAAAACCCGTATCAGTGGATGCATCACTACCGACAGGCAATATATCTCCCTCCGCGATCAACAGCCCTAAACCCGCAGACATATGACAGCCTTGCGTCCCCAGATAAGACGGGGTGGCAAAACCACCCCCAACATGCAGATATCCAAAGTTGCCGCGTCTCGCGGCTCCAATCTTCAAAACGCTACATGCCGATAATAGGTGACTCGCATTCCACTGAACTGTGGCACCATCGATTGTCGCATCCATAACAGCACCAGACAGAGCAATTCGAATGTCGCTGGTGGCCTCAAACACGCCACCCATACCGGCCATCTCCAACACCGCACATGAGAGCCTTTGACCGAGCAAAGCTGCCCCTTCATGCAGCGCCGCAGGGTCAGACGCGCCACCACGAGTCAATCCCGCCGACATAAAGCCAGTGCGACCCAAATCTTGGATCGCAGCTGCTGGCCCAATACTGCGGACGATCAGGGTTCGGTTCATTTCAGCATCTCAGCTTGGGCACCACCATTACCAGATTGATCGCTGGATTCAATCTTCAAGAACTCTGCTTTGGTCACGGGATCAAATATCATCTCGTCACCAGGTGACAATGGAAATGGTCTCTCAGACTTAGGCCGGAAGGACAAAAAGCCTGTCGCACCAACATGGCGCCAACCCGTTGGGGTTGCATATGGAAAAAGGCAGAATTGGCGTACGGCTGTGACCAAAGATCCCGCGGGAACATTAGGCGTAATTTTCGTTTGTCTTGGGATATTCCAATAGTCAGGCAATGTACCTAGATAAGGCTGGCCCGGTGCAAAACCTAGCGTTAGAACTCGCATCGATGTCGTAGATAAATCTGTGATCGCCTGCTCGATAGTTTGCCCTGCTAGCTCCGCAGCTTCTGCCAGTTGCGGAGCACGATCAGTGCCAAACAACGTCGGGACTCGCCATAGTGTCCGCCCAGACGGAAGCGGCGCAGCCAACCAGTCCCTACTATCAACTAAATTCTGTAGCCGCTCGATGATTGGCTCCGGTCGATGAACGGACAAATCCATCTTTAAAAAAGTTGAAACAAGAGTTGAGTTGCTTTCTTCTACCTCTTCCCACTCCGCAGCGCGTACTGCAGCGAGAAACGCTATCGCTGCCCGATTGGCCGGTTCTGACAATACACCAGAGAACGTAACAATGACCCCAGCCAAACCAACAGTTTTAATCTGCGGCCATGTTTCTTGAGTTTCAAATTTCTCTGTCATCAGGTTCTTCACTTTGGTGCTTTGATGTCAAACTAGGTTGCCGTCGACCCCGCCGCAAGCAACGCGTGGCCTCTTACACGTATTCATTCCACAAATACGCGAGACAGGAGGAACGCGTATGGCCAACCCACTCTTTGACAAACTGTTCGCACCCCATATTGGTTCGACAGCAACATTCCTAATTTTGCCAAACGGTGATCGAATTAGCTATAGTGGTTTCTTGGATCAAACCGCGCAGTACGCCAACGTGATACGGGACTCCGGTTTTGAGGTTGGTGACAGGCTGGCTGTTCAAATCGAAAAATCACCCGAAGCGCTTGCTGTATGTGCTGCTTGCGCCTTGACCGGCACCGTTTTCCTCCCCCTTAATACTGCTTATGCACTCGCCGAATTGTCTTATTTTCTAAACGATAGTAGTGCGCGACTGTTTCTGTGTGATCCCAAAAATCATGCGGCCTTGAAGACAATCGCGCAGACAGCGGGTGCACAAATCCTAACGCTTGGGCCGAATGGTGAAGGCAGCTTTGCCGATGCGGCTAGTACCAAACCAAAAACATGTAGAATCGCACAACGCAGTTCACGTGACCTTGCTGCCCTTTTGTACACCTCTGGAACAACTGGCCGTTCAAAAGGTGCAACGCTGAGTCAAGGCAACTTACTTTCGAATGCGGAGGCACTAACTGAGTTGTGGCAATTTACGGCACACTACACTTTATTGCATGCTCTTCCAATCTTTCACACTCACGGCTTGTTTTTTGCTAACAATGTGACGTTATCAGGGGGCGGGGCAATGATGTTCCCACCTAAACTCGACGTTGAGAAAATGATCAATGGGTTGCCAGAAACCAACATGAGTACGTCAAACCCATACTCGGGCGAACGGCGGGCAGGCAGTGTCGGCTTCCCTCTGCCAGGGGGGGGTAGATCTCAAGATAACAGACCCTAATACCGGCATAGTTGTACCACAAGGCGGCATTGGCGGGATCGAAGTGCGAGGCGCAAATGTATTCCAAGGCTACTGGAACATGCCCGAAAAAAACCGCTGAAGAATTGCGCACTGATGCGCTTTTTCATCAATGGCGATTTAGCACGCATGGATGAAGATGGCTACGTTACCATCGTTGGACGCAGTAAGGACTTAATCATTTCAGGTGGCTTCAACATTTATCCCAAAGAGCTCGAAATGATCTTAGATGATCAAGCTGGCGTATTCGAAAGCACTGTAATTGCAGTGCTACATGCCGATGTGGGGGAAGCAGCATTGGCTATATTGGTTAGAAAGGAAGCGGGGCCTAATATTGATCAAATCCAAGCACTGATGAAACGTGATGTGGCGCGCTTTAAGCACCCTCGAGATTTTATTGTTATCGATGAACTGCCACGAAACGCGATGGGAAAAGTACAGAAAAACGTTTTGCGCGAAACATATGCAAATTGGTTTAATTCAAACTCCGTTTAGTCGAAGCCAACCATCTTCAAAGGTGACTTTAGAGACGCCAGCAAGATCAATCATGCGATGTAACTCTGCCTCAAAGGCTTTTGCACGCGCAGACGTCCATTTAACGCCCTCTTCTGGCCACAACGCTTTCACATGCAAGCAATCTCGATCCCGAAACGCCTTCATATCAACGCGGGCGACCAAGCGGTCTCGTTCAAGCAGTGGGAAAACATAGTAGCCGTATTTACGTTTGGCATCTGGCACGAACATTTCAACAGTATACTGGAATCCAAACAAGCGTGCCGCACGTTTGCGATCACGTAGAGCTGGATCAAACGGGCTAAGAACGCGTAAGCGACTTGTGGGTTCTGCATTTAGCCCAGCATCATCTGGCAAAGAGGGTCGCGCAAAGGCTGGCTTAGTCAATCCATCTGCACCCTCGACTTGGACCTGAATAATGTCGCCAAACTTTAATGCTGCGATGCACCAGGCTTTTGCTTCAGCAGTGGTAACATGCGCCCAGAATGCTGCAATTTCTGCATGTGTTGCAAAGCCTAACCGATCCAAAGCGCCGTTGCAGCACCAATCTATTGTTCCCTCAACATCGGGTGCGTTGGTTGGGTCGGACAACGTTGCCTCAAGTACACGTTCTGTCAAATCGTAACGCTTTTTGAAGCCATCGCGCCCGACCACAGACAATGCTCCAGTTCGCCAAAGATATTCCAAAGCGGTCTTTGAGGGATGCCAGTCCCACCAACCACTGGATCCGCGCGCTTCTTCTTTTCCAACATCTGACGAGCTCAGCGGACCCTGCTCCCGAATTTGGTCTAAAACGACTTGCAACTGCGCCTCGAAACCATCGCGTCGCCAGTTCTTCCACTGCTTTTGCAGTTTGATTGCGTCACGTTCACGCCGCATCTGCCAATAGGGGTAAAACTCAACAGGTATGACAGCTGCGTCATGTGTCCAATGCTCAAAAAGACCTTTGTCCTGCTCATATAACGTTTTTAATGCATTCGGCATGTAACGCGCTTTGCGGGTAAACAGGATCAGATCATGCGCACGTGCAACCGTATTGATACTATCGAGTTGCACAAAACCAAGGCCACGAACAACCTCAAGCATTTCGTTTGGGCCCGCATCACCTTGCGGTGTGTCGATCAACAGATGCCGGCCCATAAAGACCCGGCGTGCCATGCGATTGGTAAGCGTGAACTCTGTCACACCAAATCAAATTATGCGATCGCGACGCAGTGTATCGCCGTAGCTGATTGTCGGGGACATCGTTTGCAGGACAGGTTCGTCATCTGTGTCTTCTGCATTTCGATCCAAGATAATTTGAGCTGCAGCGCGGCCAATCTCTAGCCTGCATGCGTCCATCGTTGCCAATTTGCGTGGCAACCCCTGCAACAATTCAACATCATTGAAACCGGCAAGACCAATCTGACCCGGAACATCGATCCCTTGATCCAAAAGATACAGCAATCCACCTGCACCGATCATGTCGTTTGAGAAATACAAGAAATCCAAATCTGGATTTCGTTCCAGCATCGACTGTGTCATCTCGCGACCTTTGGCCAAAGCGGATCCACCCGAATAGAAATCACGGTCTCGAATCTCAATCCCAACTTTGGCAAGGCCTTCAGTAAAACCCTCAAAACGTTTACGAGCACGGTGATCCAACGGCATTTTTGTGCCCACGAATCCAATGTTCTTATAACCTTGCTTTTGAATCGCCTGTGCCATTTCAAGCCCAGCACGGCGGTGCGAAATGCCAACCATTGAGTCAATCGGAAGGCCATCAGCATCCATAATTTCGACGACGGGAATACCAGAATTGCGCATCATTGCGCGCGCTGCGTCCGAATGTTCAAGTCCCGCCAGTATCACACCAGATGGACGCCAAGACAGCATCTCATACAAAACGCGTTCTTCTTTTTCGGGCATATAGTCTGTTACGCCAACCACAGGCTGCAACGGTGTGTTTTCTAACACCTGATTAATACCCGTCAAAACCTCTGGGAAAACCATGTTGGAAAGTGATGGAATAATAACAGCAACCAGATTTACACGCTGAGACGCCAACGAACCAGCTATCTGATTGGGGACATACCCGAGCTCTTTAGCGGCCGCTAAGACACGCTTCTTTGTTGTCTCACTAACGTCACCGCGCTTGCGGAGCACACGGCTTACGGTCATTTCGGAAACGCCCGATGCCTCAGAGACATCGCGCAGAGTTAGGGGGCGCTTATTACGAGTGGTCACAGCATATTCCTGAAATTGTTAGATCATTGTTAACGCACCAAGCCCACAAGTATCAAGTTCGCTGAAAACAACATGACATTCTTTGCACCACCAATTAGATAACGCTTGATGGCTCCGTGGCTCAACTGGATAGAGCAGCCCCCTCCTAAGGGGCAGGTTATTGGTTCGAATCCAATCGGGGTCACCATTAGAACTATGAGCTGGAACGCCAATGCTCGATTCGGTCAAAAACTATCTACGGCTCAACGATTTCCACCGCATCAACAACCGTAATGCCTGTGCTTTCCTCACCAGCTGCGCCCACAATCAGAGGCAACATTTGTAAACCACTTGGCAACGAAACCTCTGACTTTGGCGGAGCCTTCCAAGACAATGTGTCAAAGCTTTCGCAATTACCGCAAGTCGGCCCCCACTCAGCATGAATATGTTGACAGCTATCACAAATCCATTGTGGCCCACGTGGCAATGAAAGTGCACTTGTCAGCCACCCTTTCACCACATGGTCATCAGCCCCTTCGCCCCGATCAATCGCAGCCATCAAGGTTGCAGATCGCGCAGTAGGGTCAGTTTCGTACAGATCACCCAATGCACGACGAGCTTCTAGAAAATCTTCATTTGCCATATGCAACTCGGACATCAGCATTTTGGACTCAGGATGATTTATGTGACTTTTTGTAAGTGCCTTAAATCGCTTCAAGCGTGCCTTTGGTGTCTCATCAGGCTCCACCGCAGCATAGGCAGCAGCAAGATCGGGATGAGGTGAAACATCCCACGCTTTCTTGATGACGCGCGTCGCGTATTTCTTTTGATCTTGTTCGATATAACTATGCGCAGCCATTACAGCAGCAGGGATCAAATCAGGGGACAAACGGTTTGCTTCAATCGCAGCTTCACGTGCTTCAATCGCTTGGTCAGCATCAAATACCTTGCGCGCCTCAGACAGTGCCAAAACAGCATCACGACGTTTATGGACATCGCGTGGTAGATTGCCATGCTTCAATTTAGCATTGAGTGTTTCACGTGCCCCATTCCAGTCTTTGGATTGAGCTTGTAGTTTCAAAAGTACATCTTGGGTATCTTCATGCTTTGGCTTGAGGGCAAAAGCCTTCTCTGCCAATTTAAGTGCCATGGCTGTGTCACCACTCGCAAGCTTCTGCTTCAGGATCCCACGAACACCGACGAAACGCGTCGCATCGACCTCAACGAGTTTTCGATAAGTTTCTTCTGCCTTTTTACGATCACCAGAAAGCTCAGCGGCTTGGGCAGTCAACAAGTTGGTCAATTCCGGCTTATTTAAATACTTTTCAGCTTTTGCAGCTTTCGCCATTGCTGTTTGGCCCTCGCCCAAAGCCAAAGCCATCATACCTTCTGCTAAGGCATCATAACCTTTGGACTGGCGATTGCGTTCGAAGTAGCGCGACAATGCCGTTTCATCCCCATTGAGGAATTTCCAAGCTGCGGCCAACAGTGCAACAAGTTTTAAAAACAACCACACAATCAAAACCAAAATGATCAGTGCGATCACCGTCTCAAGTGGTCCAAGCAGATATTCAGTGACACCAAATTGAATTTGTAAACCACCATCAGTTTCCAACAAAGCAACAGCACCGAATGCTGCAGCCGCAACTAGACATACGAACAGGATAATTTTAACGAGAGACCAAAGCATAAGAATTCCTTAGTTCGCAGCAAGGCGTTGCATCAACGTCTCAGAAGCGGTTGTAACAGCTAAACGAGTGGCAGTGTTTTCAAGCCAATCAGACATCGCGGATTTTACTTCAGGTGATAAAGATTCTGCTTCTGCTAACGCATCCATCAAACGGCCCTGGCGAACGGCACCCTCTACGCGGGACAAAACCGCATCCGCATCGCCACCCTCACGAGGGGCAATTGAGCGCGCACCGAGTTGGCGCTTCAAAAAACCACCTAAACCAGCTTCAGCTTCTAGCGGACTTGCGGCCAAACCTACGCGAGCGGCTGCAGGGATTGCATCCTGCAGCGCAGCCAATGTCACAACGCCGCCTGCCGCTACCGCTATTAGCGCTTCCGGGATATCGTAGGCACCGGTCGCTTCAAGATCGACTAGAGCAGCTTCAAATGGCGCTCCACTTTCGATTGCAGCAATAATTCGCGAAACCGCTGCGCGCGCCAGGGTTATGTTGGCGGCTTCTTGTGAAGTTTGCTCAGCCAATCGTGCATCTGCAAGCAGCACATCAATTTCAGCTTGTTGTTTCTCCGCGATCTCACGCAACTGCGTAAAATCAACATTTTCGCCTTGCACGACAACTGGGCGGCTTTCGATGATATCAATTCGTGCGGCTAAACTCTCGACACCCGTCGTTAGTGCAATAGTATCGGTAATCATAGCCTGCAACGTTTTTTCGAGTCTTTCAGAAAATTTCGTCAGCTTTTCGTTCAACGAATCAATTTCGTCCTGTGCATTGGAAATCTGTTCTTGAAGGACAACTTCGCTTGCATTCATCCGCCAAGATGGAGGGAGGAAATTATCGAAAAAACTGGATCGCGCGGCCGCAAAGCCAAGTGCTACGGCAACCACACCCCCGAAAAATAACGGCCAAACAGAGTTCTTCTTCAATTCAAGCGGAACTTCTTCAGCGACTGCATCGGCAGGTTCCTCGAGTGTTTCAGTGATTTCATCTGTAGAAACAGCTTCAGATTCAATATCAACATCAACTATGACATCTTTCTCGACTACAGGTAGCTCTTCGATTTCGACATCTTGAGCCTCAACCGCATCGATTGGCTTCGCAGTCTTTTTCTTCTTAGCCACTCTATCACCTTCCCTAATCTTTTCGGTCTATTTGAAAATTCTATTCGTACTTTACACGGGCAAATGAAGCTGCTCAATTCAAGGTCATGCCTGCGACAATCTTTTGAAGCTCCTTGATCATAGCCGTTCGTGTTGGGGCCTCACATACAGTTAGCGTTTCCCAATCAAGCCCCCGAACCGGATCTGCAACGTCCTCACTTAATGCAATTATGTGCAGTGGTGCCCGTCCGCAATCTTGAGCTACAAAACCAAGTGCAGTTCGAGGGGAAAACAAAGGAGCCAACAAGGGAAAATTTGATGCGAGAGCCTCATTTGCCTCTGCGGAAAACCTTCGTCTAAACTGTTCATACACGGCTATGTGGCGTACAATATGCCCATTACCCGAAAGACATTCAACAATATTTCCGCGGGTATGCACTCCTGCCAGATGAGTAAAAACGGATTTGCCTGGCATCTTAGATAGCGCAATGATCAACTCCTGCGCCGTTTCACCTTTTTGAAACGCATCCCATCCAAATGCCGCGGCTGCCTTTGTCGTCACTTCGCCAACGCAGAAAGCTATCCGCCCATCACCTTTTGGGCTGTTTTCCACTCCATTCACGGATGTAAAAATTACGCTACCCTCGATACAAGGAACGCAATCAACTGGAACAATTTCGATCAGTGGACTGAAGATGGGGATTAGCGATTTTCTAATTTCAGGCGCCAACGCCTGCCAAAATGCTTTAGACCCAGCCAAAGGCCGAGTTAAAAGCAGATTAAACCGAGGGTGCTTTGTATTGTCCGTCACGATTTAGGATGGTAACTCGGTCCAAAGGTCTACGCAATGGAGCCATGGATGTCAGGAAAACTAACCATCCTTGGGATAGAAAGCAGCTGCGACGATACGGCTGCAGCAGTCCTTTCAGGACACCCAAATGGATCAGTAGAGATACTGTCATCGATTGTCGTAAGCCAAACTGATTTACACGCTGCTTTTGGCGGTGTCGTTCCTGAAATCGCAGCACGTGCGCATGTGGAGAAACTTGATGTCAGCGTCATCAAGGCCCTAGCAGATGCGAACCTATCAATGGACAAAATTGACGCCATCGCAGTAACTGCAGGTCCTGGATTGATTGGCGGTGTTGTTGCCGGTGTGATGCTTGCCAAGGGACTGGCCACTTCCACACAAACACCTTTGTACGGGATCAATCACTTAGCCGGTCATGCGCTTACTCCACGCCTAACTGATAACGTACCATTTCCATATTTGATGCTATTGGTTTCTGGGGGCCACTGTCAGTTCTTGATTGCTCAAGACCCACTAAGCTTTCGGCGAATTGGTGGCACAATCGATGACGCCCCAGGAGAGGCGTTTGATAAAGTAGCCCGTCTAATTGGCCTCGATCAACCTGGCGGTCCGGCAATCGAAGCCGCCGCCCTAAATGGTAATTTGAAACGGTTTAAGTTACCTCGCCCACTATTGGATAGATCGGGATGCGATATGTCTTTTTCTGGCCTCAAGACAGCTGCATTACGAGCGCGTGACGAAGTGATTGTACAATACGGTGGCCTAACGAAACAAGATCAAGCCGATCTTGCTGCAGGTTTTCAACATGCAATATCAGACGTTTTAGCCGAAAAGAGCAGGCGCGCATTACGTGAGTATTTGAAATTGTCTCCAGCCCAGCCAACTCTTTGTGTGGCTGGAGGTGTTGCTGCGAACAGGGCAATTCGTAACGCACTTAAAGAAGTATGCCGGGAGCACAAAGCTAACTTCGTCGCACCACCATTAGCCTTGTGTACGGACAACGCAGCAATGATTGCATATGCAGCTCTGGCACAATTACCGTACCGTTCTTCGGATGACATGGGCCTATCTGCCAAGCCACGAATGCCCCTTGATACCTCAAGCCCCACAATGCTGGGGCATGGAAAAAAAGGAGCCAAGGCATGAGTATTTCAATTTTAGGTGCTGGCGCATTTGGAACAAGCTTAGCGATAGCTTTGGCGTCTAAGGGACCCGTAACTCTGTGGGCAAGAAACCAAGAGCACGTCATTGAAATGCAGCTTGAACGCCAAAATAGTCGCAGACTTAAGGGGGCGAAATTTCCAGAGAACTTGGAGCTGACAGCAGAGCTAGTTTCCGCATCCTCAAATGACATCCTCTTACTGGCAGTCCCTATGCAATTACTTGGTTCTTTCTTGAAAGAAAACGCCACACAACTTGCTGGGAAACAATTGGTTGCTTGCTGCAAAGGTATCGATCGCGTAACATGTCTTGGGCCAATTGACCTGATCAAGACGATCATTCCAACAGCCCACAGCGCAATCCTAACCGGTCCAAGCTTCGCCATCGACATTGCAATTGGATTGCCAACGGCACTTAGCCTCGCGTGCACAAACGAAGCCGTCGGGCTAGGCCTACAAGATCGTCTTTCGACCCCCTTCTTACGCCTATATCGTACAACAGACATTGTCGGCGCTCAGATTGGTGGAGCATTAAAAAATGTTTTCGCAATTGCAGCTGGAGCGGCGATTGGCGCAGGTTTGGGCGAGAGCGCACGTGCCGCAGTAATAACCCGTGGATTTGCGGAAATGAACCGTTTTGCGATGCATTTCGGAGCGCGTCCGCAAACCCTTGCCGGCTTGTCAGGTTTTGGTGATTTAACATTGACCTGCACATCAACGCTGTCACGCAACTATAGATTTGGCTTGGCTTTGGGCCGCGACGCGCCATTTGATGCCACCACAACTATCGAAGGCGCTGCGACGTCGTTCGCAGTGAAAGCCTTGAGTGAAACGCATCAAATCGATATGCCAATTACCCAAAGTATCGCAGCAATTATTGACGAAAAATCAACAGTCGCCAC
Organism: Ascidiaceihabitans sp.; assembly: GCA_028388995.1. Taxonomy (GTDB): domain Bacteria; phylum Pseudomonadota; class Alphaproteobacteria; order Rhodobacterales; family Rhodobacteraceae; genus Ascidiaceihabitans. Next base: position 18,062 of record JAOEQC010000021.1, read on the forward strand.
CGAAATGAAACATCTATTATCAAGACCCTTAAAGGAGGAATAATATGCTCGTAGCACTTATGGCTTATGACAAAGACGGCGCATTGGAATTGCGTAAGGCAAACCGCGATGCACATGTCGCGTATCTCAAAAGTAGTGATCTAGTCCGACAAGCAGGCCCTTTCCTAAATGCAGGCGGAGAAATGTGTGGTTCGTTGATCATTCTTGAAGTCACTGAATTCCATGATGCTGAAAAGTGGGCAGCAGCAGATCCTTACGCGCGTGCAGGACTGTTTCGCGAAGTGACGATGATGCCTTGGAACAAGGTTATCGGGTAGTAAACTACTGGCTGTTCAAATCAGAGCCAGCAGCATGGAGTTGGGATGACCAAATCACCAAGGGAACCGACGGGGAAGGATGGAATGGCCTGCGCAATTATCAAGCGCGCAATTTCATGCGCCAGATGCGGATTGGTGACTTTGGATTTTTTTACCACTCTCAAACTGAAAAATCAGTTGTGGGTGTCGTTTCAATAATTGCTGAAAGCCATCAAGATAGCACAACAGACGACGAACGATGGGATTGTGTCGATATAGTTGCAGTAAAATCAGTCGTTCAACCAGTGACACTCGAAGCGATCAAAACGGACGGCCGATTGGATGATATGATTTTGGTCTGCAACTCGCGGCTTTCTGTTCAGCCTGTAACGCAACTAGAATGGGCTATTGTTTGCAGCCTCGCTGGAATTTCAGATTTTGTGATTAGAAAGTTTTTTCTCACAGCCTCAAGCTCATCAGGCTTAGATCCTGCAAATGTAGATGCGTCCGCATTATAAATTGCAGGGCCGCAACCGATTGTTACTTTGGTCAGCAAAATCATATCCGGCGTCATGCCACATTTATTTTTCAAGTCTTCCGCATATTGCGCGATTAGATCTTCACGTTTCCCATAGTCATTCTCCCACCTTGGACTGGCAGAGCTATTAGGCCTACGGCTAAAATTTACCCCCAAATCACTTTCAGACAAGGGGAAGTATTTATCGCCGAACGCAGTGCAAGACATAAAATGGGTTGTACCAAAATCAACTATCAAAAATGCAATCATCAAATAACGGGCGCTTCACGTCCAACACCTTTAGCTAATGATTCTGGCTAGCCATTGAGATAGACTCGGAAAGCCGTTATCGGAACCATAGAACCGTAAAAGGAACAATGAAATGGCTAACGACTATATTGTAAAAGACATCACGCTAGCGGAATTTGGCCGCAAAGAGCTGGATATCGCAGAAACGGAAATGCCGGGCCTAATGGCTTTGCGCAAAGAGTACGGTGAGAGCAAGCCATTGGCTGGCTCTAGGATCGTTGGCTCATTGCACATGACAATCCAGACCGCGGTTTTAATTGAGACATTAGTAGAACTTGGTGCCGACGTACGTTGGGCATCGTGTAACATCTTCTCAACCCAAGACCACGCAGCAGCCGCAATCGCTGCGGGTGGCACACCAGTCTTCGCCATCAAGGGCCAATCCCTGACTGAACACTGGGATTACCTAGACAAGTCCTTCATGTTCCCTGAAGGGGCAAACATGATCCTTGACGATGGTGGCGACGCTACATTGTACATTCTTTTGGGTGCGCGTGCTGAAGCAGGCGAAGAAGTCATTCCTGTACCACGGTCCGAAGAAGAAGAAGCGATCAAAATTCAAATCGCTAAGCGCATGAAAGAAACGCCAGGCTGGTTCACTAAGACCAAAGCCGAAATCCAAGGCGTTTCTGAAGAAACAACAACTGGCGTTCACCGCCTTTATGATCTGCACAAGAACGGTCAATTGCCTTTCCCTGCGATCAACGTCAATGACTCGGTCACCAAGTCCAAGTTCGACAACAAATACGGCTGCAAAGAGTCATTGGTCGACGGCATCCGTCGCGCCACGGACACTATGATGGCAGGTAAAGTTGCTGTCGTTATGGGTTACGGCGATGTTGGCAAAGGCTCCGCTGCGTCCCTTGCAGGTGCTGGTGCTCGCGTCATAGTTACTGAAGTTGACCCGATCTGCGCACTTCAGGCAGCAATGGATGGCTTTCAAGTCACCACATTGGATGATGTCGTCGAAACTGCGGATATCTTTGTCACAACAACTGGCAACAAAGACGTGATCCGCATCGAACACATGCGCAAAATGAAAGACATGGCGATCGTTGGTAACATCGGTCACTTTGATAACGAAATCCAAGTTGCTTCGTTGAAGAACCACAAATGGACGAATATCAAAGAGCAGGTCGATATGATCGAGATGCCAAACGGTCACCGTTTGATTCTTTTATCGGAAGGTCGTTTGTTGAACCTTGGTAACGCGACAGGTCACCCATCGTTCGTGATGTCAGCATCCTTCACCAACCAAGTTTTAGCACAAATTGAATTGTTTACAAAAGGCGACGAATATCAGCCTGGCGTTTACATCCTGCCAAAACATCTCGACGAAAAGGTAGCACGCCTGCACCTTGATCGTATTGGCGTGAAACTTTCAAAATTGGACGCAGAGCAAGCAGCCTATATTGGCGTTTCACCTGACGGTCCGTTCAAGCCAGAGCACTATCGCTACTAAACGGCTTAGCTTAGAAAATCAGGAAGGGTCTCTGCATCTTAGCGGGGGCCTTTTTTATTTAAAACAATTAATTAGCAGCGAAACACCGCAGGGCAGGCCCGATCTAAGAGTCGCATCAGTGTTGATTTTCTAGATGAGACTTTTGAGGCTTTCGAAAATTTGATCTTGCAAACAGAAGAAAGAATTAAATTATAGACTTTTGCAGAAGAAGGATTTTTTCGTCTAGAAATGGTTGTTAAATGCTATATCCGAGACATCAAAGAGCGCCAACGACTGCGAGAAATAAATGACAACTCTGAACGCATTACCGCTTGTCACCAGGATTTTATACCTGCTTGAACAGGCAATTGCCCATTTACTGGTGCCGTTTGTACTGTTTCTGATGCTACTGCGTTCGCGCAAAGAGCCTGCACACTTTCGAAAACTGCTGGATCGTTTCGGACTTGGACTGGTTGGTCAAAAGTGCACAGTCTGGATTTACGCCGCATCATTGGGAGAGACACGGGCGGCCAGCCCTTTGATCAGGCAACTTCGAGCTGAAGGCTTTAATGTGCTTTTGACTCATCAGTCACCTTCGGGCCTCGCAGAGGGGGCGCGGTTGTTTGCCAACGATATGGGCGTGACCCAAGCATTTGCTCCATTAGATTTATTTTGGGCTGTCCGTATTTTTCTGCGTCGGTTCCAGCCAGTCGCATTGATCGTCATGGAAATCGAAATTTGGCCCGCCATGCTCATCGAAACGACACGCAGGGGAATTCCGATCGCGATGGCGAACGGCAATCTTTTAGAGGAATCGATTGGCAATGGGCGAGGGCTGCGCCGCCATATCTTAAAGTTGTATTTATTGTTCAGCCATATTTGCACACGCACTCAAAGCTACCATGATCGGTATATCCGCATCGGAGTTGACCCATCGCGCGTGTCTGTGGTCGGAGAAATGAAATATGATCAGCTGATTGATCCTGCTCATCTGCGCATGGCCAAAACATTGCGCGCGAATCTTGTTCGGGGTGAGCGATTTCTTATGATTGCTTCGTCGGTCGAAGCTGAAGAAAGGTTGCTTTTGCCAATGGTTGAAAGGCTGATTGCGCAAGATTCAGGCCTTCGGGTTCTTTGGGCACCGCGAAGTCCGCAGCGATTTCAGACAGTGGCGGATAAACTTAGGTCAAAAGGGATCACAGTGACTCTTCGCTCTTCGCTCGGCCGCGAAATGGATGCGCCGGTTCCACAGACACAGGTCCTTGTTGCTGACAGTACGGGTGAGATGAATGCATTTTATCCGGTCGCCGATCTAGTTTTTGTTGGTGCAAGCCTTGTCGATCATGGCGGACACAACATCATAGAACCGCTAGTGCTGGGCCGTCCAGTGGTGATGGGTCCATCGACGTATGGTATCGATTTCGCAGCCGAGCCTGCGGGTCAAGCCGGTGCTTTTGAAAGCCTGCAAGACGCGGTTGCCTTAGAAAAGCGAATTGTGGAATTACTGGTGGATCCGGTTGCGCTGGCCAAGATGTCGGCTGCCTCAATCGCATTTGCCACCGATAAAACAGGCGCTGCGAAAAAGACTTTTCTTGTTCTTCATTCGTTGTTAAGTCCAAATACCGAGGGTCACCATGAAAAAACAGATTTTCTGCGCTATCCCACACAGCCCGGCATTTGACAGCTGTTTTCCGCTGCTAGAACGTTTGCACCAACGTGGCCGCGTTGAGCCATATGTTCTTCTTGGGCGGCGCCTCTCAAAAGTTGAACCTCGCGCCGAAATTGCACTCCGTAATGCCAGGCTGAGATATAAATCAGTATCGCTTTTGCGGTTGGAGGTTTTGTCTGCCATAGATATTTTTCGCGCTGATGCGGTTTTGACCCATTCCGACCCGCGGGCTTACGGAGGAAAATTTCGTCCGCGGGATGCAGTTATACTTGGATTGAAAAAGCCGACGATTTTCGTCCAGCATGGAATGGTGCAGGCCGGGCTCCATTACGGCGGATCAAAGCCAGTTTGGGATTTTCACGCTGATCTGATGCTGACTTGGACGCCGCTATCTGATCCGCACGCTGCCTTTTTTGGCACGGAGGTTGCAAGCCGCATCCGTGTCACAGGGCTGATCAAAACTGATAGATTGGCCCGCTCTGCAGCATTCGCGGATCTGAATCGCGAACTCAGCCATTGGCACCAACGTGTGTTGATTTGCCATAATTTCGGCTTCGAAAGCCCGCTTTACTCGATCAGCGAACAGCGCCGAGCATTCGCTGAATGGGCCAGTATTGCCGATGCTCGCCCCGACACTCTATTTATCGTGCGGTCGCATCGCGGCAAACGCCATCCAGAAAATACGGCACTGGTAGAAAACTTAGTTCAGGGCCGCCCCAACATTCTATTGTCAGAACGCCATGTGGGGCTGATGTCCATGGCCACGATCAATGACGTCATGACTGTTGTGGATCGGGTAATAACCCACCCATCAACCGTGGTTCTGGATGCAATATATGCCGAAAAACCAGTAGGAGTTTACAATAGCACCCAACCAGAATTGTCCAGTCTGCCCCGCACTGAGACCGCCGCGGAGATCGGTGCCTTTCTGGATGATCCTCATGGCGTGCAGCACGCAGAACAGATCCGCGCTTTGTACGGAGAGATTTCTGAAAACCTCGACATTGCAGCGCATGAGGTTGAAAGCCACCTGATTGGGATATAGGCTGACAGCTGCGATGACGCCGTAGCGGAAACTTTACGATGGAACCTTTAATGCTTACAAATTCAACTATACTGGTAACAGGCGGCACCGGGTCTTTTGGCCACGCGTTCACGCGCATGACACTCGAAAAGTATAATCCCAAAAAGATCATCATCTTATCGCGCGATGAGATGAAGCAGTGGGAAATGGCAAAAATTCATGGATCTGACCCGCGCGTCCGTTTCTTTATCGGCGATGTCCGCGACCGTGAACGTCTTTATCGTGCCTTTCGGGGGGTGGATTACGTCATTCACGCAGCGGCAACAAAAATTGTGCCAACGGCAGAATACAATCCTTTTGAATGCGTTAAAACCAACATCAATGGCGCAATGAACGTGATTGACGCTGCAATTGATTGCGGCGTGAAGCGGGTGGTCGCGCTATCAACTGACAAGGCGTCATCCCCGATCAACCTGTATGGCGCGACCAAGCTGGCCTCGGACAAGTTGTTCGTAGCGTCCAATTCATACGGCGGAGAACATGGCACGCGGATGGCAGTTGTGCGCTACGGTAACGTAATGGGATCACGCGGTTCGGTCATCCCGTTCTTTAAGTCGATCAAGGGCAAGGGCGTTCTCCCGATCACGGACCCACGCATGACACGGTTCATGATCAGCCTAGAAGACGGTGTTGATCTGGTCTGGCACGCGCTCAACGATATGGAGGGCGGTGAAATCTATGTGAAAAAGATCCCATCAATGAAGGTTACAGATGTGGCCCGTGTGATTGCCCCCGATGCCAAACAGGAAACCGTTGGTATTCGTCCAGGTGAGAAGTTGCATGAACAGATGATCGGACCAGAGGACGCGGCCCATACGTTCGAATATCCCGAACACTTCAAAATACTGCCTGCGATCAACAACTGGTCTGACAGCCCGGCGCGCATCAAGGACGGAGTGAAAGTGTCCGAAGGCTTTATCTATGCTTCCGACAGTAATCCCGAATGGATGACTGACGCTGATTTACAAGCCTGGATTGATGAAAACGATGATAGAATCGGCAAGATTTAGTGGCCGCGTTTTCGCAAGAAGGTTCCACGGTTGAACTGTAAGGCAACGGTGCATTCTGAGGGACGCAAGAATGTCGCAATTTGATATTTGGTGCATTTCGGTATTGTGTCTTGCTTCTTTTGTTCAACATTATGAGATGAGAAATTGAGATGAACAAAATCGGTGTCATTAGCACGTTTCCTGCAGAGGGGTCACGTAATATCGGTGACTATCTCATTTCGAAGTCAAGCCAGTGCGCTATCAGTGACATCTGTCCTAAATGTGAGATTGTCTCCTTTTTTCGTGCTGATATGTGGGAAGAAATTCAGAGAAATGGTTTTTCAATATTCTCTGGTTTAAAGCACCAGATAAAGCAGATTAATTCAGAGAACATTACTTTTCTCAAACGACACCTGATCGGGTCACGCATGAATGAAAACCCATGACCAACACCTTCATCCCCTATGGGCGGCAAAACATCACCGAAGAAGACATAGAGGCAGTTGTTGCAACGCTGAGGTCCGATTATCTGACGCAAGGCCCTCAGGTCCCAGCGTTTGAACGTAAGTTGGCGGAAATGACGGGTGCCGCGCACGCCGTAGCTGTAAATTCGGCAACATCGGCTTTACATATTGCCTGCATGGCGCTTGATCTTGGCGTGGGGGACTGGCTTTGGACGGTACCCAATACGTTCGTCGCCTCTGCCAATTGTGCGCTGTATTGCGGGGCCCAAGTTGATTTTGTCGATATTGATCCAACAACCTACACGATGTGCCTCGATGCCTTGGAGGCAAAGCTTAAAGCGGCGGATGCGGTTGGCAAATTGCCAAAAATAATCGTGCCAGTGCATCTGTGCGGGCAGTCCTGTGACATGGAAACCATTTCGCGCATTGCCCGAAGCTTTGGTGTGAAGATCGTTGAGGACGCAAGCCATTCCATCGGTGCGCACCATCAGGGCCGACCTGTTGGTGATTGCCAATATTCGGAAATAACCGTGTTTTCTTTTCATCCGGTCAAAATCATCACTACCGCAGAAGGGGGAATAGCCACAACGCAAGATGCCAGTCTTGCGCGAAAGATGGATTTAGCGCGCAGCCACGGAATTACGCGCGACCCAGGCCAGATGACCCATGCACCGGACGGACCGTGGTATTACCAGCAAATATCCTTGGGTTACAATTACCGCATGACGGAACTGCAAGGCGCGCTGGGGCTATCGCAATTAAAGCAGTTGCAAACTTTTGTCACGCGCAGGCGTCAACTGGCCGCACAGTATGATGATCTGTTGTCTGGTTTGCCCCTCAAGCGCCCTGCACAACACCCTGACAGTAACTCGTCCTGGCATCTTTATGTGGTGCGCGTGGCGGCCGACCGGCACACAGCTGTCTTTGAGGCCTTGCGCGCTGCCGGGATAGGGGTCAACCTGCACTACATTCCCGTTCATACCCATCCCTACTATCAAGCCATGGGCTTTGCCCCTGGTCAGTTCCCTCAAGCAGAATCCTACTACGCCGAAGCGATTTCAATCCCGCTTTACGCAGGCCTGAGCGACGCTGACCAAAGGCGCGTGGTTCAGGAATTGACCAATGCGTTGGCGGACCAATAATGGCCATCTGCGTCATCCCAGCGCGCGGCGGATCAAAGCGTATCCCGCGCAAGAATATTCGTACGTTTCATGGCACACCTATGATCGGGTGGTCTATCGCTGCGGCACGGGCCTGCCACTTGTTTGACCGCATTGTTGTATCCACGGATGATGCCGAAATATCTGAAATTGCCCTTACCCTGGGGGCTGAAGTACCTTTTTCGCGCCCTGATAATCTGGCGAACGATCATACTGGCACTGTGCCTGTTGTAACCCATGCGGTTGAGGCCCTCGATCTTGATAGTGATGTTGCCGTCTGTTGCCTTTACGCGACTGCACCTTTCGTTCAGGCCACTGATCTGCGGGAGGGTTTGCGCCTTTTGCAAGCAGGGGCCAGCTACGCGATGGCCGTGACACGATTTGACTATCCGATCCAGCGCGCCTTGCGTCGAAGCGAAGACGGTGCAGTGTCTATGATCAATCCGGCGCAAATGCAGGTGAGAAGCCAGGACTTCGAACCTGCTTGGCACGATGCGGGTCAGTTTTATTGGGGGATGGCGGCCACTTGGGCCTCACAAATACCTGTTTTTGGTGGTCATGCGCGCGGGGTTGAACTCCCGTCGAGCCGTGTGGTCGATATTGATACGCCTGAAGATTGGGATCGCGCCGAGGCTTTGTTTCAGGTTCTGAATCGATGAAGATCGCTTTTCGTGTCGATGCATCTGTCCAGATTGGCACGGGTCATGTGATGCGGTGTCTTACCCTGGCCAACGAATTGCGTGGGCGCGGGCATACGTGCCGTTTTGTGTGCCGTGATTTACCGGGGCACCTTGGTCAAATGGTTGCCGACGCGGGTTTCGATTTGACGTTGTTGCCTGCGTCCAAACCAGGGTTTCAGCCCGATAGCGACGATCCCGACCATGCAATATGGGCCGGTGTGACATGGGACGTGGACGCGGAACAAACCCTTGCGGCCGCGCATGATGTCGATTGGTTGGTTGTCGATCATTACGCCTTTGACGCGCGCTGGCAGGACGCAGCCCGTGGACCCAAAGCTAAGTTTTTTGTGATTGATGACCTCGCCGATCGGCCACACAACGCTGACCTGTTGCTCGATCAGAATCTTGGCCGCAGCGTTTCGGATTATGATGGCCTTGTGCCTTTGACTTGCACGCGGCTCATTGGTCCTGCGTACGTGTTGATGCGTCCTGAATTCGCAGAGTTGCGCGAAGAGAGTTTAGCACGCCGCAAATCCGCACAGTTGGCTCATATCCTCGTTACGATGGGTGGGATGGACAACGATGATGTGACCTCAAAGGTGCTAACGGTCATTGCCAAAAGCGACCTGCCCGAAGTCTGTGAAATTACTGTCGTTATGGGGCGCAACGCCCCGTGGCTATCCAAAGTGCGAGGAGCGGCCACCGAGATGCCTAGACCAACACATGTTGCTGTTGATGTGACACAGATGGCGTCGCTAATGTTGCAATCCGATCTTGCTATCGGTGCAGCAGGCGGCACGTCTTGGGAAAGATGCTGTCTTGGTTTGCCCAGCCTGCATTTGGTATTGGCAGACAATCAGGCAAGTGTAGCACAGACGATTGATGATGCTCAAATCTCAGTGCTGTTAGGTGATGTTCGCCGCGATGATTGGCAAATACGGCTTCACGACATCCTAGAGCGCATTTTGGACCAAAAATCCCTAGAGTGCCTTGGCACTGGCACATTCGATTTGCTTGACGGTTTGGGCTGTGCCAGAACAGCGATCGAACTTGAGCGAGACTTTATGACATGACGACTTTTAATATCGCGAATGTGGGCCGGCTCCGGCCGATGTGCGACGATGATCTTGAGCTCGTGCTCAGTTGGCGCAACGCGCCGAATGTGCGCAAGAATATGTATTCGCAAGACGAGATCGCGCTGTCAGACCATTTACGTTGGTGGGCAAACATCAACGAGTCTCCCCAAGATGCCTATTTTGTGTTTGAACAAGATGTCGAACCGCTTGGAGTGGTATCCTTCACCGAAATTGATCTCAAGAACCAGTCGGCTTTGTGGGCGTTTTATGCATCACCGAGTGCGCCGAAGGGTACGGGATCACGGATGGAAACTCTCGCATTGGAGTATTTTTTTTCCAAGCTTGGATTAAACAAACTATGCTGCGAAGTGCTTGCCTCGAATACGCCTGTTCTCGGGTTACACAAAAAATTCGGCTTTGTTGAGGAAGGGTTCTTTGTTGACCATCGGAGGATCGGTGCAGACTTTGTAAATGTGCACAGGCTTGCTATGAGAGCCGCGAATTGGGCGCAGCGACGTTCAGGCTTTTTGCCTGCAACCACTCTGGAGGACAAGAAATGAGTAATCCAACAATATCGATCGCCGGGCGTCCAATAGGTCGGTCCCATCCGCCCTTTGTCATCTCGGAGCTTTCGGCCAATCACAACGGCAGCCTTGAAGCTGCGTTGCGGTTAATTGATGCAGCAGCAGCAACGGGGGCGGATGCGGTCAAAATCCAGACCTACACGGCCGACACGATTACAATGGAATCCGACCGCCCCGAATTCCAGATCACTGAAGGCAAATGGGCCGGGCAAAGCCTTTATGACCTTTACGCATCAGCCAATACCCCATGGGAATGGCATGCAGAAATGTTCGAGCGCGCAAGGCAGCGTGGCATTACGATGTTTTCGTCGCCTTTTGATCCAACAGCGGTTGACCTGCTCGAGGAGCTGAATGCACCCGCCTACAAGATCGCAAGTTTTGAAGCTGTTGACCTGCCGTTGATCCGCTATGTGGCGTCAACGGGCAAGCCAATGATCATTTCAACGGGAATGGCCGACGCAGATGAAATCGGAGAGGCAATAGCCGCCGCGCGCGATGGGGGCTGCAAAGAGCTTGCAATCCTGCGGTGCGTGTCCGGTTATCCGGCTCCAGCCGGCGATTACAATCTAGCGACAATCTCTGACATGATGACCCGTTTTGGCCTTGTGACTGGACTTTCGGATCATACGCTTGATAACAACACTGCTGTCGCCGCTGTGGCGCTGGGGGCGTCTATTGTTGAAAAACACATGACCGAGGATCGCAACGGCGGTGGGCCGGACGATAGTTTTTCGTTGGAACCGATTGAATTCAAGCAGCTTTGCACCGGCGTTCGTACAGCATGGGACGCTGTTGGAAAGGTTGATTACGGCCGTAAATCAAGTGAGCTCTCCAACGTCACGTTTCGCCGGTCGTTGTACTTTGTCAAAGATTTGAACGTGGGTGACGCCATCAAAGAAGAAGATTTTCGCTCGGTTCGTCCTGGTTTGGGTGCTGCCCCGAAACTTGCGGACAAGATAATTGGCATGCGGGTCGGTGACGCCGTAAAAGCGGGAACACCAGTTCAAATTGATCTGCTGTCAAAGTGATCCCGTGCGCTGCACTAGAATGGTTTCAAGAAAATGGCACCCCTTCTAGCAAATCCTTTGCTGGGGTTCTCGTGTTTAATCATTCAACTTATTACTCTTTATTATAAAAAATAGATTTTGCAGTGGGACACATCACTAATAGTAGTGCGGTTTTCCAAAGTGTTTCGCTAACGAACGCCACCCCCTAAAACGGTAAAGTGCAGCAGTTTCCACAGCTGAAGTGCGTGAGGCACAGATTGTAAGAAATGATCCGCCTGTCCTTCAGAGACTCAAGATCAACGATATAGTTTTCAACAAAATAGGGGCTGTTGCGTTGTTCTGAGTGCACCAAGGCTCGATAGTAAAGATGCAGCTGACTACGTGCGCGCCAAGTGGATCAGCGAGCTGGCAGAACTGTCTTCCGTCTCACAAATCGAGATCAAACATGTTAAGGCGTATATCACACGCACTGAGGCGAAGTTCAGGCCGGCCTATGGACGTATTAAGGTAACTTACCAGCGTCGATGCGCGTTTATTGGTACCACAAACCGCACCGACTATCTACGTGATGAGACAGGCAATCGCCGATTTTGGCTTATCAAGCTTAATACTGTCGACCTAGCCGCCACAGAGCGGGACCGTGACCAAATTTGGGCAGCCGCAAAAGCACTATACGAAGATGGCTAGCAGTGGTGGCTCACTGATACAGAGGCACTATTAGCCCAAGCACAGCAGGAAAGGCGCACTGCTAATACAACCCCACACCCAGCCCATGTAGCACCTCTGACTGACAAGGGTGGCTGACTGCAGCGAATAGCGCTGGGTGTAGGCCATAAAAGAGCGTGTTGAGGTAATCGTCGACCTTCCCGTAACGTGTCGCTCGGGTCATGCCCGCCATGCCACGCATGCCTTTGGGGCCGTAGCGCATTGCGTGAACGGCGGCGGCGGCCTCTTCAGCGGTTTGCACATAAGGCACCATCACGGTCTGCGCACCCATATCCAGAACACGTTTGAACAGGGTCGGATCACTGGCTGCTACGCGCACCACCGCAGAGGTTTGAGGCGTTTGCCCGATGGCCTGAAGGGCTGGCAGATCCCAAACCATCTTTCTCTACGCAACAGCTCTCGCAGCAACCGTTATCTTTTGGTTATGAATCCTGACCCTAAGGCAGCCCATGTAGCGAAACGCAGCATCGGCGGAAAACATGCATAATTGGGCGAGATGACACACGAACATGCTGTTGCCCCAAGAAGGACGGCTAGCCGATAATCGCGTTTAGCGTTTCGGATGGACGCATAGCAGCTGCAGTTTTGTCTGCGTCCGTGCGGTAGTAGCCTCCCAAATCA